>NZ_JBHYIK010000058.1:0-62168 GCF_042739735.1 Amycolatopsis sp. NPDC059027
CAGACCCAGGGCTATGCCCCGGTGAGTCAACCGGGTCTGCCTCGTTGTCCGCGTGATTGTGGGGCCGGGGGGCCGGGGGGGCTTCGGGGCCCCCCCGCGGCCCGCAGACCGTGTTGACGGTATCGGATGCATTCTGCATTGGGGATTGACTGATCGGGTGAAAGCATTAGCTGCAGGTGTCGGCTAGGGTCGCGGCATGGCACTGGAGAAGACACGCCGCAAGGTCAAGCTCGGCCGGTACATGCAGGCGCTGCGGAAGGACACCGTGCCGGTGCTGCGGCCCGAGGACATCGCCCCGCAGTTCCGGATCGCCGCGACCACGATCACGCGGATGGAAGGCGGGCTCACCCTGCCCGGCTTCACGCTGCTGCAAGCACTGCTCGGTCTCTACGGGGTCACCGACAAGCAGCGGGCCGAGGCGACCCGGCTCTGGGAACACGCCAAACAGGGCAGTACCAGCGTGGAGAACGTCACCGACCTGCCCACCAAGTACCGCGCCTTCCGCCACGACGAATCCGACGCCGTACTGGAGCGGGCCTTGGATGTTGTGGCGGTGCCGGGTTTGTTGCAAACGGCGCGGTACGCGGAGACGATCGGCGAAGCGACTCGGCGACATCATCGGCCGGAGGGATGGGACCTGCGGGCCGCCGCCGAGCGGCAGACCAGGCAGCGGCTGCTGGAGGGCACCAACCCGCTGCGCCTGTACGCGATCATGGACGAAGCGGTGATCCGACGGGTGATCGGCAGTCCCGAGATCATGGCTGAACAGCTCGAATACCTGCTCACGGCCGGTGCCCGCCGGAACGTGACTGTCCAAGTGGTGCCGTTCGGTGTTGGAGCGTATGGAACCATGTCCGGTCCGATGATCGTCCTCAGCTTCGAGGACGATCCGGACCTCGCCTACCTGGAGTACGCCGCCGGGGGTGAGACAGTGGAGAATGCAAAGGACGTACAGGCATTCGTGGAGACCTTCGAGGAGGTCCGCCGAAAGGTGGCACTGTCGCCGAAGGAGTCCGCGGAGCTGATCCGGGCAGCACTGGACGGACTGAGGAACGATGATCGAGAACACGGTATGGCGTAAGAGTAGCTACAGTGGGCCGCAGAACGCGTGCGTGGAGCTGGCGATAAGCCAAGCCGGGGCACGGATGCGCGACACGAAGGACCGCGAGGGCGGCACACTGGAGATGTCGGCCCCCGCGTTCGCGGCCTTCCTGCGAGTTCTGGGACGGTCGTAGGGATACCCGCGGCGAGTGCTCCGACCGGTGACAAGCGGCCGGAACACTCGCCAGCGCCTACGCCGGGGTGACTCAGGTGACGGCCAGTCCTTCGAAGGTCTGGAGTTTGACCGTGAAAGCCAGGGTGAGTCCCGAAGGCGCCGAGCACCGCACCACGGCGTTCCCGCCGGACGCGACGATCTCGGGTGGCACCCAGCCCGTGGGCACCGAACCTCCTGCGGAGCCGAAGGAATCGAGCACGCGTGGCTGCGGCGACCACGGGGTGACCGTGGTACCGACGGTACTGAGGCCCTGCTCGATCACCCAGGTCGCCGCGTGCCCCGCCGCGTCGGTCGCCATGACCTCGGCCCGGTACCGGCTCGCGCCCGGGGCCAGCGGGACGGCGGCCAGCAACGCCGGGCTTGTGCCCGCGATGCCGCTGCCCTGGGTCTCGCGTTCGCGGGCGCCGATCCGGCCGGTCGTGGTGTCGTGGGCGAACACCCAGTCCCGGCCGCCCCGCCACTGCGTCTGCCCACTGTCCGTTGTGGACACACAACCGCCGAGGTGGGACACCAGGTTCGCGTTCTCCGGTGGTACCCACGGCTTGGCGGGGTCGCTGCTGATGTTCCCGGCGAGCCGGACCGGGCCCGGTCCTTTCCGGCCCGAGAACTCGATGTTCGCCCGCGCCTTCGGGCTGGGCTCGAAGTAGCAGTTGAGGAACACCGACGAACCGGGGAAGTCACGGTTCGCGTCGACCGGGACCAGCGATTCGTCGATGAGCACCGGCGGACAGTCGAGCTGGTTCAGGAAAACCGTCTCCAGCGTCGAATTCTCCAGCGTGAAATGCGGCAGTCCGGACGTCGCCACCGCGGCCAGCCAGGTCTGTTCGGTGGTCCGCTGGACGTCCTCCGAGCTGATCACCACGCCGACTCCGTGGAAGTGGCCGGAGTAGGCCGCCGAAGTCAGCAGGAGCGGCACGATGGAGCGGGAACCGCCGATGTACCAGTCCTGGGCGTGCACGCTGACGACGTCGGTCGCCACGAAGTCGTACTGCGTGCCCGCCGTCTGGAACCGGGTGACGTTCGCCAGGGTGGTGGTGCTGCCCAGCGTCAGGCCGAGCCGGGTGGCCGCGACGTAAAGGTGGTCGATGTCGACGAGGTAGCTGTTGTTGCGCAGCCGGACGCCGTCGCGTGAAGCGGTGACGCGGAGGTGGCTGAACCGCGAGTTGACCGAAAGCTGCGCGTGGACGCCCGCGCCGGACGGCGACTGGAACTCCAGGCGGCGGACGGTGGTGATCGCGTTGGCGGGAATCCCGTCGCTCCACTGGTGCATCAGATAGACCGGGATCGGGAACTGGGGCTGCCCGAGCCAGGTGGAGCCGACGGTGAACACGCCGGCGTCACGGTCGAAGTTGATCAGCATCCGGGTGACCAGCCGCTTCGCCGGGGCGGCGGGATCGGTCTTCACGTTGCTCGCGAAGTCCTCGGGGAATTTCGCCGTGGGCGCGGTGAACTTGCGTTCGGCGTCCCGGTCGATCGCGAACTCGGTGATGCGGATGGAGTCGATCCGGCCGGTGAACGGGTAGGTCGGGGTGCGGTACTCCGGCCAGCCGCCGGTGCTCTGTACGCCGACGTAGACGCCTTCCTCCACCGGCTGGGTCAGCGTCGCACCGCTCGCCGGGCGTTGTCCCTCCGGCGGTTGCGCGGGCGCCAGGCTCGTCCCCGGCGGACCGGCGTACAGGCACAACTGCGTGCCGTCCCAGACGAGGGCGAGATGGAGCGTCTGCCCCACGGGAAAGCCGCCGGGATGGATGATCGTGTAGTCCTTGCCGCCGAGGCAAGCGGTGGCGGTGACCGTGATCTTGCCGGTCGTACCGCCGAGGAAGACGCCGAACGCGCTGGTCGCCTTCTCACTGGTGAGCCGCTTGCCCGAACTGCTGAGGACGGCCGCGCCACCGCCGCCGGGGAGTTCGTCGGGACGCACGGTGCAGGCGACGCTGAAAGCCTTGGCACCATTGAGGTCCAGCGCCGGGCTGTCCCGCAGGTTGATCGTGTTGCGGCTGCCCGTGCGCAGCACCCCGGCCTTGCCGTTGCCGGTGAGCAGCGCGTCCGCGGTGGGCAGGTGTCCCACGGTCTTCGGCGAGACGCACAGCGCGGGGCCGTGCGGGCCGAAGAACCGGATGGTGGTGGTGTGCTCGCTCTCGCCCAGCAGCTCGATCCGGCCCTGCTCGCGGTCGACGTGCAGCGGACGGCTGATCCGGTAGTTCCCGGCGGGGAAGTACAGCACCCCGGGCCGGATCGGGTCGAGCGAGCCCATGGCCCGGGTGATCGCGGCCCAGTCGTCGTTCTGGTCGTCGCCCCGCGCGCCGAAATCGAGGACGTTGGCGAAGTCGTGTTTCGGTGCGACGGCCAGAACGCCTTGCGTGTCACAGGAACCGACGACGAACGCGCCCTGTGCCACCGGATTCTGCCGCGCGCACCGGCCTTTCTCGTCGGCCACCACCGCGGCCGCGATCCCGGCGCCGAGCCCGGTCACCGACGTCGGCGCCGCCTGTGCGGGCGGGTAGTAGCTCACGGTCCCGCCCGCCGTCGCGGGTGCCGCCGCGACCCCGGCGACCATCGTGCCCGCGGTGAGTGCGGCCGGTGTCGCCTTCGTGAGCTTCGCCGGCGCGGCCGGGTCCAGTGCGGGGCACAGTACGTCCCCTGCCTGGACCTCGACCGCCACCACCGCTGTCGCCAGTCCCATTGCGTTCCTCCGCCGTCGTCGGGACTGTCACCTTAGGACTGATCGACGGCGGTGAACCCGTTGTCCGTACGTCCTTTCGCGTCGGCCGGGTTGCCCGATCGGGAAGTTCCGGCGCGCGTCAGGCGGTGAGCTTCGGGATGATCTGGGTTCCGTAGTGCGCGAGGGTTTCTTCGCGCCGGTCGTGCATCAGGTACAGCGCGAACTGGTCGACGCCGAGTTCCACCAGCTCTTCCAGCCGCGCGATGTGGGCCGAGGCCGGGCCCAGCAGGCAGAACCGGTCGACGATCTCGTCCGGGACGAAGTCGGTCGACGGATTGCCCGCGCGGCCGTGATGGGCGTAGTCGTACCCTTCGCGTTCACGGATGTAGTCGGTCAGCTCGTGCGGCACCGGACCGGAATCGCCGTAGCGCGCGACCAGGTCCGCCACGTGGTTGCCGACCATCCCGCCGAACCAGCGCAGCTGCTCGCGCTGGTGGGCGACGTCGTCGCCGACGTAGCCGGGAGCGGCCACGCAGATGGTGATGCCGCTGGGATCCCGCCCGGCCGCGCGGGCCGCCTCCCGCACCGAACCGATGGTCCAGCGCGCGATCGCGGGGTCGGCGCACTGCAGGATGAACCCGTCGGCGTGCTCACCGGCCAGTTTCAGCGCCTTCGGCCCGTAGCCTGCCATCCACATCTCCAGCCGCCCGCCCCGGATCCACGGGATGCGCACGGCCGTGTCGTTCATCGTCACCTCACGGCCCTCTGCGAGGTCCTTGACCTGGCGCATGCACTCGCGGACAGTGGCCAAAGTGGACGGTGGGTTCCCGACGACGCGATGCGCGGAGTCGCCGCGGCCGATCCCGCACACCGTCCGGTTGCCGTACATGTCGTTGAGCGTGGCGAAGGTCGAGGCCATCACCGACCAGTCCCGCGTGCCGGGGCTGGTCACCATCGGCCCGACGATCAGCGAGGACGTCGCCGCGAGGATCGCCGAGTAGATGACGAACGGTTCCTGCCACAGCACGCACGAGTCGAACGTCCAGCCGTAGCGGAATCCCGCGTTCTCGGCGTCGGCCATCAGCCGCACGACCTCGCTCGCGGGCGGATCGGCCTGCAGAACAATCCCGAAATCCATTGACGCCCCCTCAGTTCAGATACTGGTTGAGCTGCCGGGAAAGGAACTTGCCGTGCGAGGTGCTGCCGGTGAAGCCGGACGGCGACACCACGACGCGGCCCCGGGAAAGCACCGTGTCCACCTTGCCGGTGATCTCGAACCCCTCGTACGCCGAATAGTCCACGTTCATGTGGTGGGTCTCGGCGGACAGGGTCTGCTTCGCCGCCGGGTCGTAGATCACGATGTCCGCGTCCGAGCCCGCCGCGATCACGCCCTTGCGCGGGTAGAGTCCGAACATCCGCGCCGGGGTGGCCGAGCACGTTTCGACCCAGCGGCCCAGCGACAGCTCACCCGCCACGACGCCCTGGTGCAGCAGGTCCATCCGGTGCTCGACGCTGGGGATCCCGTTCGGGATGGCCCGGAAGTCGCCGCGCCCCAGCTCTTTCTGGTCCTTGAAGCAGAACGGGCAGTGGTCGGTCGAGACCACCGAAAGGTCGTTCGTGCGCAGGCCGCGCCAGAGGTCGGGCTGATGCGACTTGTCCCGCAGCGGCGGCGAGGCCACGTACTTCGCGCCCTCGAAGCCCGGCTTCGCCAAGTCCTCAATGGACAGATAGAGGTACTGCGGGCACGTCTCGGCGAAGACGTTCTGGCCACCCTCGCGAGCCTCCGCCACCGCCGCGAGCGCCTGCGACGCCGAGAGGTGCACGATGTACAGCGGTGCCCCGGTGACGTTCGCGAGCTGGATAGCCCGTGACGTCGCCTCGCCTTCCAGTTCGGGCGGGCGCGTCAGTCCATGTTGGACAGGATCGACCTTGCCCGCCGCCACGGCCTGCGCGGCCAACTGGTCGATCGCGATGCCGTTCTCCGCGTGCATCATGATCGTGGCGCCGATCTCGCGCGCCCGCTGCATGGCCAGCAGGATTTCGCCGTCGGTCGAGTAGAACACGCCGGGGTAGGCCATGAACATCTTGAAGCTGCCGACCCCGCCGTCGACACAGGCGGACATCTCCTTCAACGTCGTGTCGTTGACGTCGGAGACGATCATGTGGAAGCCGTAGTCGATCGCGCAGTTCCCGTCGGCCTTCTCGTGCCATTTGTCCAAGGTGGACAGTAGCGAGGTGCCCTTGGCCTGTACCGCGAAGTCGATGATCGTGGTGGTGCCGCCCCACGCGGCGGCCGTGGTCCCGGTGCCGAACGTGTCGACCGAATGCGTGCCGCCGAAGGGCATTTCCATATGCGTGTGCGCGTCGATCCCGCCGGGCATGACGTACTTCCCGGTGGCGTCGATGATTTCCTCGGCCTCGATCAGCACACCGGGCGCGGCGACGGCGGCGATGCGTTCGCCGTCCACGAGGACGTCCGCTGTCGTCGCGCCCGCCGGGGAGAGGACCTGGCCGCCCTTGATGAGCGTCGTCATCACGCCTCCGCGAGCGGGCCGTAGCTGTCCGGGCGCCGGTCGCGATAGAACGCCCACAGATCACGGACTTCGGCGAGCCTGCCCATGTCGAGATCGCGGACGACGATCTCTTCCTCTGTGTCGGACGCCGCCTCGCCGACGAGCTGTCCGCGTGGGTCCGCGAAGTACGATTGCCCGTAGAAGTCGTTGTCGCCCAAGGGTTCCACGCCGACGCGGTTGATCGTGCCGACGTAGTACTCGTTCGCCACCGCGGCCGCGGGCTGTTCGAGGCGCCACAGGTACTCCGACAGGCCCCGGCTGGTCGCCGACGGGTTGAACACGATCTTCGCCCCGGCCAGGCCGAGCGCCCGCCAGCCCTCGGGGAAATGCCGCTCGTAACAGATGTAGACGCCGATGCGGCCGACGGCGGTGTCGAACACCGGGTAACCCATGTTGCCTGGCCGGAAGTAGAACTTCTCCCAGAAGCCCTTGACCTGCGGGATGTGGTTCTTGCGGTGCTTGCCGAGGTAGGTCCCGTCGGCGTCGATCACCGCGGCGGTGTTGTAGTACACGCCGGGCTGCTCGACCTCGTACATCGGGACGACCAGCACGACGCCGTGGCGTTCGGCGACCTCCTGCATGAGCTTCGTGGTGGGGCCGTCGGGGATGCCCTCGGTGTAGGAGTAGTAGTCGGTGTCCTGTACCTGGCAGAAATACGGGCCGTAGAACAGTTCCTGAAGGCAGACGACCTGAGCCCCCTGCGACGCGGCCTTGCCGATGGCGTCGACCGCGTTCGCGATCATGGACTCCTTGTCACCCGTCCACCGCTGCTGGATCAACCCGGCCCTGACCACTTCGCTCACTGATCTCCTCCTTCTTCGTTACGGGACGGGCCAGTGCCAGGTAGACGACGGACGCGCCGACCAGACCGGCCACCCAGTTGTAGTCGTAGAGAGGCTTGAGGAACGGGATCAGCCCGTCCGCGGGGAACGGACCGCTCCCTTCGGCGCTGTACGCGCCGCCGACGGCGAGCACCGCACCCACCAGAGTGGCCACCAGCGCCCGCCAGTTCCAGCCACCGGTGAACCAGTACACCCCATCGGGTGTGTAGAGATCCCGCAGTTTCAGCCGCGTCCGGTACACGATCCAGTACCCGGCGGCCAGGACCCCGGCGACCGCGCCGAGGAGCCCGCCGTAGAACCCGAGCCACGCGAAGATGTAGATGCTCGGGTCGGAGTAGAGCCGCCACGGCTGGATCAGGATGCCGACGATCCCGGTGATCAGCCCGCCGACGGCGAACGTGATCCGCTTCGGGAAGGCGTTCGAGAAGTCGTAGGACGGGCTGACGACGTTGGCCGCGAGGTTCGCCGAGATCGTCGCGAGCACCAGCGCGACGAGCGCGACGACGACCACGACCGGGCTCGAGAACTTGTCGGCGAGCTTCGCCGGATCCCACAGCTCGGCGCCGTAGAGCACCTTGCCGCCGGACGTGGTCAGGATCGCCACCACCGCGATGAACGTCATCGTGGTGGGCAGGCCGAGGATCTGGCCGCGGACCTGCTTGCGCTGGCTGCCGCCGAAGCGGGTGAAGTCCGGCATGTTCAGCGAAAGCGTCGACCAGAACGCGATCATCGCCATCAGCGACGGCGCGAACACCTTCCAGAAGCCCGTGCCCCAGCCGAGTTTCCCGGGATCGGCCAGGATCGGCCCGAACCCGCCCGCGTTGATCAGCACGTAGCCGAGCATCACCAGGAAGCCGACCGACACCAGCGGCGCCGTCCAGTTCTCGAAGCGGCGCACCGCCTCCATACCGCGCCAGATGATGAGCATCTGGATCACCCAGAACACCGCGAACGACAGCCACAGCGTCCAGTGCTGGCCCGCCACGATCGCCGAATCGCGCCAGCCGGATCCGGCGAGCCGCCCGACGATGACGTAGATCGCCTCGCCGCCCACCCAGGTCTGGATGCCGAACCAGCCGCACGCGATGAACGCGCGCAGCAGCGCGGCGAGGTTCGCGCCGCGCAGCCCGTAGAACGCCCGCGCGAACACCGGGAACGGGATGCCGTACTTGGTACCGGCGTGGCTGTTGAGCAGCATCGGCGCGAGCACGATCAGGTTGCCGAGGGTGATCGTGATCAGTGCCTGCAGCCAGTTCATGCCGAGCGCGATGAGCGACGCCGCCAGCGCGTACGACGGGATGTTGTGCGCCATGCCCATCCACAGCGCGAAATAGTTGTAGGTGGTCCAGGTCCGCTTGCCGACCGGGACCGGCGCCAGTTCCTCGTTGAAGAAGCGGCTGTTCTCCAACGACCGGACGTCACCGAGTTCGACCCGGCCGTCCCCGTGCACGAGCTGCGCTGACGCGCCCTCGGCGGGAGGGCGTACCTCGGGCTGGTCTTGGCGGCTCGTCGGCTCCATCGCCGAATCCTGCGCGCCGCCCGAGTCCGGGTGGGACTGTCAGTCTGTTCATTCTTCGACAGGTCGGAACGCAGTCTGTCGATTGCGCACGGACGCCTCGGGTGCATGACGTACGTCACATACCTCGCGGTAGCGCCTTCGCAACGAAGCCGAAACCCGGGCCGGGTCTTCACAGGATCTCCACAGCTCACTCCGAACGCCTCCACGGTCATTGCTTAGAGTCGGCGGCATGGACAGGGGAGGACGGCGGGTGCTGGTGGTCGAGGACGACCGCACCATCGCCGACGCGATCGCCGCCCGGCTGCGGGCCGAAGGATTCACCGTCGAAGTGGCCCACGACGGGCCCGCCGGGGTCGCCGCGGACGTCGAGCACGAACCCGAGCTGGTGGTGCTCGACGTCATGCTGCCCGGGTTCGACGGGCTCGAGGTGTGCCGCCGGATCCAGGCGCGGCGCCCGGTGCCGGTCCTGATGCTCACCGCCCGTGCCGACGAGACCGATCTGCTGGTCGGCCTGGGCGTCGGCGCGGACGACTACCTCACGAAGCCGTTCTCGATGCGGGTGCTCACGGCGCGGGTCCACGCGCTGCTGCGCCGGGTCGAGCGCGCCGCGCGGAACCCCGGCACCCGGATCGTGCTGGGCGATCTGGAGATCGACGTCGACGAGCGGCGGGTGTCCCGTGCCGGGGTGGCCGCGCAGCTGACGCCGATCGAGTTCGACCTGCTCGTGCACTTCGCCAAGCGGCCGAGGGCGGTGCAGCCGAGGGAGCGGCTGCTGGCGGAGGTGTGGGACTGGGACGTGCACGGCACCGCCTCGGGCACCCGCGCGGTGGACAGTCACATCAAGGCGTTGCGGCGCAAGCTCGGCGCGGACCTGATCCGCACCGTGCACGGCGTCGGCTACGCGTTGGAGGTCGGTTCGTGAAGGCCCGTTTGGTGAAACTCGTCGATCTGCTGCCGCGGCCGCTCGACCCGATCCGGTCGATCAAGCTCAAGCTGGCCATCCTGCTCGTCGTCTCGGGCGGGATCGCGCTGACGTTCTTCACCTACCAGATCGGCTGGATCCCGCCGCGCACCACGATCGCCGCCGTCGTGCTCGCGCTGCTCACCTCGCAGATCCTCGCGCACGGCATGACCCGGCCGCTGCGCGAGATGACGGCCGCCGCCCGCGCGATGGCCAAGGGCGACTACACCCGCCGGATCCGGGCGACCGCGCGCGACGAGGTCGGCGAGCTGGCCCACGCGTTCAACCAGATGGCCGCCGACCTCGACGCCGCCGACCAGCAGCGCCGCGAGCTGATCGCGAACGTCTCCCACGAGCTGCGCACGCCGATCACCGCGCTCAACGGCGTCCTCGAAAACCTCGTCGACGGCGTCGCCGAACCGGACCCGGCGACGTTGAAGACGGCGCTGCAGCAGACCGAACGGCTCAGCAAGCTGGTCACCGAGCTGCTCGACCTGTCGAAGATCGACGCCGGGACGTTCAAGCTCGACATCGAGGAGTTCGACCTCGCCGAGCTGCTGGCCGACGTCGCCGCCGAGGCCGAGGTGATGGCGACGGCCACCGGCCGCGGCGTGCGGGTGGCCGGGGCGGGCTCACCGCCCCGCGCCACCCGGGGCGGCCCGCCCCCGGGCCGTGGTGGGGGTTGCCCCTTCCACGCTCCACCCCCCCGCCCCCCCCGGTGCGCCGACCGCGAGCGGCTCTACCAGGTCGTGGTCAACCTCCTGGAGAACGCCGCCCGGCACGGGCCCGCCGGGGGAGAAGTCCGGGCGTACGCCGAAAAACGCGGCGACGAGGTGATCATCGAGGTGCGCGACCAGGGCCCGGGAATCCCCGCCGCGGAACGGGATCGCGTGTTCGAGCGGTTCACCCGCGGCGAGCGCGCCGGGGGCGGCGGGACCGGCCTCGGCCTCGCGATCGCCCGCTGGGTGGTCGATCTGCACGGCGGCACCATCGGCGTCGTCGACACCCCGCCCGGTGAGCCCGAGGGCGGCCGCATCCGCGTCACCCTGCCCGCTTCCTGAACCGGAAAGCACATCACGGCCCGGCCTTCACGGCCGAGGTCTGCTTCGCGCTGCCCAGAAACCGAGGAGAAATCCCATGTCCGAGCCGACCAAGCCAGAGCCGGCCCACGCCACGCCGCCCGGCGCGGCCAAGCCATCGGCGGCCGCGACGTCCACAGTGGACTTGCCGAAGGCGCCGCAGGTACCGGTGCTGCACCAGGTGACCGTCCCTCCGAAGTGGACAGTTGTCCCGTTGCCGCCCGCCGTGCTGCCCGCCGCCGCCGTGGCCGGGCTGGCCGCCGCGATCCTGCTGCCACTGGGAAAGCCGGGCATCGGCTGGGTGCTGACCGGGCTCGTGCTGGCGGCAGGGGTGGTGGTCGTGGACCGCCGTTCCCGCGAGGCGGGGACACCTCAGCACTTCACGAAGGCGAGTGCGGGGTGGGGGCTGCTGGCGCTGGCGTTGCTCGCCGTTGGCGCGTACCGCGATTCGGGCTGGTTGTTCGTGTTGTGTGTGCTCGCGGCTTGTCTTTGCGGTTCGCTCGCGGTGGTCGGCGGGCGGACGGTCAACACGCTGGTCTACGACGTGCTCGCGGTGCCGGTCGAGGCGCTGCGGGGCCTGCCATGGGTCGGCAAGGGGCTGGGCGCGCTCGCGCTCCGCCGGGCCGGGACCGGGCAGCGGGTGGTATTCGCGGTACTGGCGACCGCGGGCCTGCTCGCCGTCTTCGTGCCGTTGCTGAGCAGCGCCGACGAGACCTTCGCGCAGCTGGTGTCGTCGCTCGTGCCGGACATCGACCCGCCCGCGGCGCTGCGCTGGGGCTTCGTCTTCGTCGCGGCAGGTCTCGGCCTGGCCGGGGCGTGCTATCTCCTCGCCTCGCCACCGCATCCGGCCGTGGACACGCGGCCCGTCCGCGCGGGTCACCGGCTGGAGTGGGCGCTGCCGCTGGGCGTGCTGGTGCTGCTGTTCGCGGTGTTCGTCGCGGTGCGGCTCGTCGTGTTGTTCGGCGGGACCGGTTACGTGCTGCGCACCGACGGGCTGACCTCGGCCGAGTACGCCCGCGGCGGCTTCTGGCAGCTGTGCGCCGTCACCGTGCTCACCCTGGCGCTGGTCGCCGCCGCGCTGCGCTGGGCGCCGAACGCGACGGCGAAGGACCGCGTGTGGCAACGGACGATGCTCGGCGCGCTCAGCGTGTTGAGCCTGGTTCTGGTGGTGTCCGCGTTGAGTCGCATGTGGACATACCAGGAGGCGTACGGCTTCACCGTGCTGCGGGTGCTGGTCGAGGTCTGCGAACTCTGGCTCGGCGTGGTGTTCCTGCTCGTGCTCGCGTCGCTGGTGCGGCTGCGGACGGCCTGGCTGCCGAGGGCCGCTGTCGGCGCGGCGGCGCTGGCCCTGCTCGCGCTGGCGGTGCTCGACCCGGAGCGCGTCATCGCGGGGGCCAACATCGACCGGTTCGCCCAGGGGAAGCCGCTCGACGCGGCCTATCTGAGCCGGTTCTCCGCCGACGTCGTCCCGGCCGCCGAACTGCTGCCCGAACCGCGGCGGTCGTGTGTGCTGCGGCCCGTGCTGGACCGGCTCGGCAAGGACGGCTGGACGGAGTGGAACGCCAGCCGCTCGGCAGCCCGGCCTGTCCCTGTGGCGGGCCACTGGATCGAGGACTGCCGCTGAACCGGAGGGGTCCGCGGCCCGTAGTAGTACCTGTGGACGTGGGTGGCCGGACTGCCGAGGGGGCAGCCCGGTCACCTGCGGGCGTCAGAACTTGAAGACGCCGTCGGTTTCGGCGTCGGCGGCGCAGGCGTTGCCGTAGGTCGCGCGGAAGGCGACCGGTTTGCCACGCCACTCGCCGGTGGCCGAGACGTCGACCGGCGAGTAGTTGAGGGTGCAGGCCTGGTGGCGCGGGGTGATCTTGTCGAAATCGCCCTTAGCGCGGCCGAGCACCGCGCAGGCGCTGTCGTGCGCGGGGTGGGTGCCGCCCGCCGGATCGCAGGTCAGCGTCACGGCCGCGAGCCGCCCGGTGACTTCGTGGGTGCTCAGCTCGAGCGAGGAGGGGAGTTCGTGCGGCGCCGGGCACAGGCCGATCAGGCAGGCGGCGAGCGGCGCGAGAGGGAAGAAAGCCATATCGGGTGTATCGGCACCGCCATACCGGTCACTGTGTTCCTCGTCCGGGTGAGTCTTCGTCGCTCTGCTGGGTGACATCGGCCGCGATGTCGTGGGCCAGCAGGGCGACGTACAGCGAGAGCATCGACTCGGGATCTTCGAGCCGGACGCCGAGCACCTGCTCGATCCGGGCGAGCTGCTGGTAGTACGCGGTACGCGAGGTGTGGGCGGCCGCCGCTGCCGCGGATTTGTTGCCGCCCTGGGCGCAGTAGTGCCGCAGCGCCTGCACGAGCCTGCTGCCCGCGGCGGCGTCGCGTTGCAGCAGCGGACCCAGCTCCCGCGCGGCGAACGCGGTCACGCGCTCGTCGTCGGCCAGCAGATGCAGCAGCCCGCGCAGCCGGACGTCGGCCAGCCGATGGACCGGCCGATCGGTGCCTTCCCGCAGCGCCGCGGCGGCGACGTGCGCGGCCTCGACGAGGGTCCGGCGGGCCTCGGCCGGGCTCGACACGGTCGTGCCGACCGCGATCACCGCGGGTGCGCTGCTCCTGGCCTCGTGGACGTCGGAGGCCAGGCGCTGCAACACCGCGTCGGCGTTCGCCTCCGGCGACAGCGCGAGCAGCGCGCGCACCGCGACGTCGTCCGGCCCGACCAGTACCGACACCTTCGCCCGCCGGGCCGAGAGCGCGGCCGCCTCGGCGAGTTCCCGCAGCACCGGCGGCGTGGAGAGCGCGGGCCGCCCGGTCACGGTGATCCGCGGGCGGATCGCCAGCCCGATCAGGCGGCGTCCGGTCAGCGGGACGGCCAGCGCCGAGGCACGGGCCAGGAGTTCCGCGGACGGCGTCGGCGAGCACAGCAGTTCGGTGAGTACCGCGCGGTGGGCCTGCCGTTCCAGCCCGTCGGAATCCTTCGCGACCAAACGGTGCACCGCGAGCGCCGACGCGGCCCGCTCGGCGACGACGCGGTGCCGGTGCGGCGGCGGCTCGGCGCACACGACGACCAGCCGCGCCCAGTCGTGCCCGCGCGCGCCGACCACGGTCACCAGCCAGCCCGCGCCGGCGTGGTACCCGGTCCGCTCGCCGACCTGGATCGCCCGCGAGCGCGCGGGCCAGCCGGTCAGCAGCTCGCCGGGGTCGGTGCCCGCCGCGTCGTAGGCGAGCACCTCGTGGTCCAGGGTCTCCAGCACCACCGGCTGCTCGGTGATCCGCGCGACCTCGCCGAGCACCACCCGCGGTTCGGCGCCCGCGACGGTCAGCGCGGTGAACGTCTCGTGCACGCGTTCGGCCGCGCGCAGCTCGGCCACCTGGGCGTCCACGATCATCCCGTTGACCGCCTCGGTGACCGTGACGTACCGCGTCTCGCGGGAGAGCGTGACCAGCGGCAGGCCGTGCCGGTCGGCAGCCTCGACCAGTGCGGGCGGCAGCTTCTCGTGCCAGTGCCGGACCAGCTCGATCACCAGGCCCGCGGCGCCGACTCCGGCGAGATCGCCGATGTAGCGGGCGAGCGCGGTGCCGTCGTCCGGCAGCGCGACGCCGGTGGTGAGCACCAGCTCGCCGCCGCGGAGCAGATGCGCGATGTCGGCGACCTCGGCGACGTGCGCCCACCGCACGGCCGCGTCGAGCCCGGCCGCCCCGGCCACCACGTGCGGACGACCCTGGCGCAGCACGGGAAGGGCCAGGACCTCGGCGACGGTCGGGTACATCGGCTCACATTCTCTGAGGTGAAGCAGTCTCCGGAGTGGGAACAGACTGTACGGCCGCGCGGCCGAGTCCGTACATGTTGCCGATGGCCCGGTGTGCCGCGCGCGAAGGAGACTCCGGAGCGCAGGCTTACACCACGACGAAGGAGCGGCCCCGTGACCGACCGCATCAGCCATTGGATCGACGGCAAACCGTTCGACGGTGTGGCGCAGCGCAGCGGGGACGTGTTCGACCCGGCGACCGGCGAAGTCGCGGCGAAGGTCGATTTCGCGGACCAGGCCGAGGTCGACCGGGCGGTGGCGGCCGCGTCGGCGGCGCTGCCGGGCTGGCGCGGGACGTCGCTGGCCGGGCGCACGCGGATCCTCTTCGCCTTCCGTGAACTGCTCGTCGCCCGCAAGCACGAACTCGCGAAGATCGTCACGAGCGAGCACGGGAAGGTCGAGTCCGACGCGGCGGGCGAGATCGCCCGCGCGATCGAGAACGTCGAATACGCGTGCGGCGCGGCGCAACTGCTGAAGGGCGGCTTCAGCGAGAACGCCTCGACCGGGGTCGACGTCTACTCCATCGCCCAGCCCCTCGGCGTCGTCGGCGTGATCTCGCCGTTCAACTTCCCGGCGATGGTGCCGCTGTGGTTCGTCCCGAACGCCTTGGCGTGCGGCAACACCGTGGTGCTCAAGCCGAGCGAGAAGGACCCGTCCGCGGCGAACTTCATCGCCGAGCTGTTCGCCGAGGCCGGGCTGCCCGCGGGCGTGCTCAACGTGCTGCACGGCGACAAGGTCGCGGTCGACGGCCTGCTGGAACACCGCGACGTCAAGGCGATCTCGTTCGTCGGGTCGACGCCGATCGCCCGGTACGTCTACGAAACCGGGACCCGCAACGGAAAGCGGGTCCAGGCGCTCGGCGGGGCGAAGAACCACATGGTCGTGCTGCCCGACGCCGACCTCGACCTCGCCGCGGACGCCGCGGTTTCGGCGGGCTTCGGCTCGGCGGGGGAGCGGTGCATGGCGGTGTCGGTCGTGGTCGCGGTCGACCCGGTCGGCGACGAACTGGTCGCGAAGATCACCGAGCGGATGTCG
The DNA here is from genome assembly GCF_042739735.1 of Amycolatopsis sp. NPDC059027. NCBI lineage: Bacteria > Bacillati > Actinomycetota > Actinomycetes > Pseudonocardiales > Pseudonocardiaceae > Amycolatopsis > Amycolatopsis sp. NPDC059027. Next base: position 15,739 of record NZ_JBHYIK010000058.1, read on the forward strand.
AAGCTGAGGGTCGGGGACGGCCGCAAGCCGACCTCGGAGATGGGGCCGCTGGTCACCAAGGCGCACCACGCCCGCGTCGAGTCCTATGTGGACGCCGGGGTGATGGCGGGCGCCTCGCTGGTCGTCGACGGCAGGGGCGTCGAGGCGGACGGCGGCCAGGACGGCTTCTGGCTCGGCCCGACGCTGTTCGACCACGTGCGCCCGGAGATGTCGATCTACACCGACGAGATCTTCGGCCCGGTGCTGTCGGTCGCCCGCGCCGATTCGTACGAGGCCGCGCTGGAACTGATCAACGCGAACCCGTACGGCAACGGCACCGCGATCTTCACCGGGGACGGCGCGGCGGCGCGGCGCTTCCAGAACGAGGTCGAGGTCGGCATGGTCGGGGTGAACGTGCCGATCCCGGTGCCGGTCGCCTACTACTCGTTCGGCGGCTGGAAGGACTCGCTGTTCGGCGACTCGCACGCGTACGGGCCGGAGGGCTTCCACTTCTTCACCCGCACCAAGGTCGTCACGTCCCGCTGGCCGGACCGCTCCCACGCGGGCGTCAACCTGGGCTTCCCGAAGAACTCGTGACGGCCGGATCCGTCACGGGCTGAGCGCCGGGCACTCAAGGTTCCGTAAACTCGTTGTGAGTACGACGGGCTTACGGAGGTGCGAGTGGCCAACGCGGATGAGCGCCGGTTCGAGGTGCTGCGCGCGATCGTCGCCGACTACGTCTCCAACCAGGAGCCGGTCGGGTCCAAGACGATCGTCGAGCGGCACAACCTCGGCGTGTCCAGCGCCACTGTGCGTAACGACATGGCCGCGCTGGAGGAAGAGGGCTACATCACCCAGCCGCACACCAGCGCGGGCCGCATCCCGACCGACAAGGGCTACCGGCTCTTCGTCGACAAGCTGTCCGAGATCAAGCCGCTGTCCACGGCCGAGCGCAAGGCGATCACGACCTTCCTCGACAGCGGCACCGACCTCGACGACGTCCTGCGCCGGTCCGTCCGGCTGCTCGCCCAGCTGACCAGGCAGGTCGCCGTCGTCCAGTACCCGGCGCTGACCAACGCCGCGGTGCGGCACCTCGAGGTCGTCCCGCTGACCCCCGCCCGGCTGATGCTGGTGCTCATCACCGACTCCGGGCGCGTCGACCAGCGAACGGTCGACCTCGGCGACGTCATCACCGACGAGGGCGTGGCGCGGTTGCGCACCGTGCTCAACGCGGCGATGTCGGGGCGCCGGCTCACCGACGCGGCGGGCCGCGTGGCGGAGCTGCCCGAGCAGGCACCCGGTGACCTGCGCGACGCGCTGACCCGGGTCTGTACCGTGCTGGTGGAGTCGCTGGTCGAACATCCCGAGGAACGGCTGGTGCTCGGCGGCACCGCGAACCTCACCCGCAACGTCGCGGACTTCCCCGGCTCGCTGCGCCAGGTGCTCGAGGCGCTGGAGGAGCAGGTCGTGGTGCTCAAGCTGCTCGCCGCTGCGCGCAACCCCGGTGCGATCACCGTGCGCATCGGTGAGGAAAATGAAGACGAGCAGATGCGCAGCACCTCGGTCGTGTCCATCGGGTACGGGCGCGACGACATGCTGCTCGGGGGCATGGGGGTGGTCGGCCCGACGCGGATGGACTACCCGGGCACGATCGCGGCGGTGCGCGCGGTGGCCAACTACGTGGGGCAGATCCTGTCCGCCCGCTGACCGGGCAGGCAGAGAAGAAGGAGAAGGCAAAGACGGTGGCGAGGGACTACTACGGCATCCTCGGCGTGGCCAAGAACGCGTCCGATCAGGAGATCAAGCGCGCGTACCGCAAACTGGCCAGGGAGCTGCATCCCGACGTCAACCCGTCGGAGGACGCGCAGCACCGCTTCGGCGAGGTCACCACGGCGTACGAGGTGCTGTCCGACCCGCAGAAGCGCAAGATCGTCGACCTCGGCGGCGACCCGATGGACAACGGCGCCCGTGGCGGCGGTGGCGGCGACCCGTTCGCCGGATTCGGCGGTCTGGGCGACATCATGGACGCCTTCTTCGGCGCCGCGGGCGGGGGCGGCGGTCGTGGCCGCGGCCCCCGCAGCCGCGTCCAGCCCGGCTCCGACGCGCTGATCCGGCTCGGCCTCAGCCTCGAGGAGTGCGCCACCGGCACCGACCGCGAGATCAGCGTGGACACCGCCGTCGTGTGCGACCTGTGCCGCGGCGCGGGCACCAACGCCGGTAGCGGCACCAAGACCTGCGACACCTGCGGCGGCGCCGGCGAGGTCCAGTCCGTGCAGCGGTCGTTCCTCGGCCAGGTCGTCACCGCGCGCCCCTGCCCGGTGTGCCGCGGGTTCGGCGAGGTCATCCCCGACCCCTGCCGCCAGTGTGGCGGCGACGGCCGGATCCGGTCGCGGCGCACCGTCACCGCGAAGATCCCGCCCGGCGTCGGGGACGGCATGCGCATCCGCCTGTCCGGACAGGGCGAGGTCGGTCCGGGCGGCGGCCCCGCGGGCGACCTCTACGTCGAGATCGACGAGTCCCCGCACGAGGTGTTCGTCCGCCAGGGCAACGACATCCACTGCAACTTCCGCATCCCGATGACCACCGCCGCGCTCGGCGCCACCGTGCCCATCGCGACCCTCATCGACGGCGACTACGAGCTCGACATCGAACCCGGCACCCAGCCGGCCACCGAACTCGTGCTCACCGGCAAGGGCATGCCGCGGCTGCGGTCCTCCGGGCGCGTCGACGGGCGCGGTGACCTGCACGTCCACATCGACGTCCAGGTGCCGACCAAACTCGACGAGGCCCAGCGCGAGCTGCTCATCGACCTCGCCCAGCAGCGCGGCGAGGAAGTGCCCACGCTGGCCACCAACGGCACCAAGCACGGCGGGCTGTTCTCCAAGCTGCGCGCCAAGAACCACCGGTAACCCGCGTGCCGGACACCACCCTGCCGGTCTTCCTCGCCGACGCGCTGCCCGAGGGCACGCGCGCCGTGCTCGACGGCGAGGAAGCCCGGCACGCGGCCACCGTGCGGCGCCTGCGCGCGGGGGAGCGGCTCGTCCTCTCCGACGGCGCGGGCGGCATGGCCCGCTGTGTCGTCGAGGTCGTCCAGGCCGGCCGCGACGCGACCCTCACCCTCACCGTCGAGGAACGCTGGACCGAGGAACCGCCCGCCCTGCGCGTCCTCGTCGCCCAGGCGCTCGCGAAGGGCGACCGCGGCGAACTCGCCGTCGAACTCGCCACCGAGGCCGGCGCCGACGCCATCGTCCCCTGGCGCGCCGCCCGCAGCATCGCCCGCTGGGACGACGGCCCCCGCGGTGACAAAGCCCTCGCCCGCTGGCGCGCCACCGCCCGCGCCGCCGCCAAACAAGCCCGCCGCGCCCACGTCCCCGACGTCACCGAGCCCGCCGGCACCCGCGAACTCGCCGAACTGGCCGCCACGATGTCGCTGGCCGTCGTCCTCGAATCCGACGTCCCCGACCGGCTCACCGACCTCGCCATCCCCGGCACGGGTGACCTCCTCCTCGTCGTCGGCCCCGAGGGCGGCATCACCGACGAGGAACTCGCCGCCCTCACTCAGGCAGGCGCCCGCGCCGTCCGCCTCGGTACGACCGTTCTGCGCACGTCAACGGCCGCCGCCGTGGCTCTCGGCGCCCTCGGCGCACTCAGCACGCGCTGGCTATGAAAAATCTTCAACCAAAAAATTCGCCACAATTTGCGGCGAGTTATGGCGCGATCACACTGTGAGCCGTTACTCTCGTTTACTAACGCGCCACACACGGTTTCGGCGCGCTACTGGGTGAGACCCGGTCGCGCGCGAAGAACCCCGCCGGGCACCTCCCCCCTCGGTCCGGCGGAGCCGCGGCGGCGGTGGAGCGACCCCCAGGCTCCACCGCGCCGCGGCGTCTTCGTGTGTGCTTCCGCTTCGCTCCAGCCCACCCTTCGCGCCCCGGGCGGTTCCGCGTCCTACCCGGGGGGCCGAGCCCCCCGGACCCCCCACGGTGCGGCAGCTCCCGACCCAGCGTGGTCCCCTCCCAGCGGGTGAGATCTTCGTCTGATCACGTGAGTTCTCCTTCTGATCACGTGAGTTGCGCGTCCAATCACGTGAGTGCGCCGTTGGATCACGGGTGGTGCGTGCTACTCGGGCCTGGCGGCCCTCGTGCACTGGGTTGGGTCGATAGGGTGTCGGGCATGAGTTCTGACGCGGAGACGTTGTTTGAGCGGATCATTGCGGGGGAGATTCCGGCGGAGGTCGTGTATCAGGACGAAACGACGTTCGCGTTTCGGGATATCAATCCGCAGGCGCGGGTGCACGTGCTGGTGGTGCCGCGGAAGAGGTATCGCAATGTCGCCGAGTTGGCGGCGGCTGACCCGCAGTTGTTGAGTGACGTCGTTGCCACGGCTGCCAAGGTCGCCTCGCTCGAAGGGATCTCTTCGTCTGGCTATCGGGTGGTGTTCAACACTGATGCCGATGCGGGGCAGACCGTGTTTCATGTGCACGCGCATGTGCTCGGCGGGGAGTCGCTGGGGCACTTCGGCAAGGTCGGCGGGTAGTCAGGGCCCGGGCGGCCTGCGGTAACCGGACTGCGCCGCGGCAGGCGAAACCGCTAGCATCGAGGGGTCAGAAACCCCGAAAGCAGCGATAGCGCAGAAAGCAGGCCAGAGGCCACGTGGCCGGAACCGCACAGGGTGGAGCCGCCCAGCCCGACGTCCCCGACGGCGTCCCCGCAGAGTCCATCGACAAGTCGTCCAGCGGCACTGCGGCCATCGATGAGGCCACCGCCACCCAGGCGGCCCAGTCCCGATTCCCGATCCCCGACGCCGCCGCGCTGTCCCTGCTCGGATCCCGCGACGAGAACCTCCGGGTCGCCGAGGAACTCCTCGCCGCCGACGTCCACGTCCGCGGCAACGAGGTCACCCTCACCGGCACCCCCGCCGACGTCGCCTTCGCCGAACGCGTCTTCGCCGAGCTCGTGACACTGGCCGGGGGCGGCCAGCAGGTCGGCCCCGACACCGTCCGGCGCACCGTCGGCATGCTCTCCAGCGGCGACGCTTCGCCCGCCGAGGTCCTCAGCCTCAACATCGTCTCCCGGCGCGGCAAGACCATCCGGCCCAAGACGCTCAACCAGAAGCGCTACGTCGACGCCATCGACAAGCACACCGTCGTCTTCGGCATCGGCCCCGCAGGCACCGGTAAGACCTACCTCGCCATGGCCAAGGCCGTCCAGGCGCTCCAGGCCAAGCAGGTCACCCGCATCGTGCTCACCCGCCCGGCCGTCGAGGCCGGTGAGCGGCTCGGCTACCTGCCCGGCACGCTCAACGAGAAGATCGACCCGTACCTGCGCCCGCTCTACGACGCGCTGCACGACATGGTCGAGCCCGAGTCCATCCCGCGGCTCATGCAGGCCGGCACCATCGAGATCGCGCCGCTGGCCTACATGCGCGGCCGCGCGCAGCCCGTCACCACGCCGGTGCTGACCCCCGACGGCTACCGGCCGATCGGCGAGCTGGCGGTCGGCGACCTCGTGGTCGGCTCGAACGGCGAGCCCACCGTGGTCCTCGGCGTCTACCCGCAGGGCGAGAAGGACATCTACCGCGTCACCGCCGGGGACGGGGCGTCCACGCTCTGCTGCGGTGACCACCTCTGGACGGTCCGGACGGCGGCCGACAAGCGCCGGGGCAAGCCCTGGCGCGTCGTCGAGACGAAGGAGATGATCGGCAAGCTCCGGGCCGCCCACGCCCGCCGCTACGAGCTGCCGATGCTGACGGCGCCGGTCTGCCACCCCGAGCAGGACGTGCCCATGGACCCCTACGCACTGGGGCTCCTGCTCGGCGACGGATGCCTGACCGGCTCCACGACGCCGGGCTTCGCGACCGAAGACCCGGAGCTGGCGATCGCCCTAGAGATGGCGCTTCCCGGGGTGCGCGTGCGCCACAAGGGCGGCGTCGACTACACGCTGAACCGCGTGCGGGAACCCGGCGACGTGATCACGCTGGAGAACCCGGTCACCGGCGCCCTGCGCGCGCTTGAGCTGATCGGGACCCGTTCGCACTCCAAGTTCATCCCCGAGGTCTACCTCCAGAACTCCGCGGACGTCCGTCTCGCGGTCCTGCAGGGGCTTCTGGACTCCGACGGCGGGCCGGTCACCCAGCGGGCCCGCACCTGCCGCATCCAGTACACGACGACCTCGGCGCGGCTGAAGGACGATGTCATCCGCCTGGTCCAGTCGCTCGGCGGCGTCGCCTACACCCGGCGGCGTGCGGCGCTGGGGCGCAAGCCGGGCCGTGCCAAGGGACGTGACGTCGGCTACCGGCACGACGCCCACATCGTCGAGATCCGGCTGCCCGCCGGGATCGAGCCGTTCCGCCTGACCCGCAAGCGGTTCAAGTACCGCGAAGCCGGTGGCGGGGGGCGTCCGATGCGGTTCATCGAGAGCATCGAACCGGCCGGACGTGCGGAAGCGGTGTGCATCCAGGTGGCCGCGGCGGACTCGCTGTATGTCACCGAGGACTACCTGCTCACGCACAACACGCTGAATGACGCCTTCATCATTCTCGACGAGGCCCAGAACACCACGCCCGAGCAGATGAAGATGTTCCTCACCCGGCTCGGCTTCGGCGCCAAGATCGTCGTCACCGGCGACATCACCCAGGTCGACCTGCCCAGCGGCCAGCGCAGCGGCCTGCGCGTCGTGCGCGACATCCTCACCGGCGTCGACGACCTGCACTTCGCCGAGCTGACCAGCCAGGACGTCGTGCGGCACAAGCTGGTCGGCGACATCGTCGACGCGTACGAGAAGTGGCAGGCCGTGCAGGACGCGCAGGACCAGCCCGGCAACGGCTGGAAGGGGGGCCGCCGATGAGTATCGAGATCGCCAACGAATCCGGCGTCGACGTCGACGAGACCTCGATCGTGTCCGCCGCGCGGTTCGCGCTCGACAAGATGGAGGTCAGCCCGCTCGCCGAGCTGTCCATCCTGCTCACCACGCTCGACGTCATGTCCGATCTGCACGAACGCTGGATGGACCTGCCGGGCCCCACCGACGTCATGGCGTTCCCGATGGACGAGCTGGACTCCTCCCGCCGTCCCGACGCGCCGGACGCCTCACCCGCGCTGCTCGGTGACATCGTGCTCTGCCCGGCGTTCGCGAAGGACCAGGCCAAGAAGGCCGGGCACGCGCTGCTCGACGAGCTGCACCTGCTCACCGTGCACGGCGTGCTGCATCTGCTCGGCTACGACCACGCCGAACCGGCCGAGGAACGTGAGATGTTCGGCCTGCAGAAGCGGATTCTCGGCGAGTACCAGGCCGCGGTGGCCGCGCTCGATCGCCGCGACGCGCAGCGCAGCGCGGACGAACGGCTGCTCGGCACCGCCGGGCTCGACACCGTTCCGCCCGCCGAAGAGCCGCCGGCCTGACGGGTCCTCCGCCGATGGGCGACTACACCGCACTGCTCGTCATCGCCATCGCGCTGGTCCTCCTCGGCGGGGTGTTCGCGGCGGCCGACGCGGCGATCAGCACCGTCTCCAAGGCTCGCGCCGAAGGCCTCGTCCGCATGGGCCGGGTCGGCGCGCGCCAGCTCGCCGCGGTCATCGACGAACGCCGCCGCCACATCAACCTGCTGCTGCTCCTGCGGGTCAGCTGCGAGCTGACCTCGACCGTGCTGGTCACCGTGGTGTGCCTCGACGAGATCGAACCGTTCGGGCTCGCGGTCGCCGTCGCCGCCGTGGTGATGGTCGTGGTCGTCTACGTCCTTGTCGGCGTCGGGCCGCGCACCATCGGCCGCCAGCATCCGTACTGGGTCGGGACCGTCGTCGCCGGTCCCGTCCGCGTGCTCGGTTCGGTGCTGGGCCCGCTGTCACGGCTCCTGATCGTCATCGGTAACGCCATCACGCCCGGCCGCGGTTTCCGCGAAGGCCCGTTCAGCTCCGAGGTCGAACTGCGGGAGCTGGTCGACCTCGCGCAGGAACGCGGCGTTGTCGAGGACTCCGAGCGCGAGATGATCCACTCGGTGTTCGAGCTGGGCGACACCGTCGCCCGCGAGGTCATGGTGCCACGCACCGAGATCGTCTGGATCGAGCACGACAAGACCGTGCGGCAGGCACTGGCCCTCGCGCTGCGCACCGGCTTCACCCGGGTGCCGGTGATCGGCGAATCGGTGGACGACATCGTCGGCGTCGTCAACATCAAGGACCTCATGCCCGCGTACATGGCCGACGGCTCGGCGCGGCGGGTCTCCGAGGTCATGAACCCCGCGAGTTTCGTGCCGGACTCCAAACGCCTCGACGAGCTGCTGAAGGAGATGCAGCTCTCGCACAACCACATGGCGATCGCGGTCGACGAGTACGGCGGCACCGCGGGCGTGCTCTCCATCGAGGACATCCTTGAGGAGATCGTCGGCGAGATCACCGACGAGTCCGACACCGACGAGCGGCCCGAGGTCGAAGAGCTGGCGGACGGCGCGTTCCGCGTCTCCTCGCGGCTCGGGCTCGACGATCTCGGCGAGCTGTTCGGTCTCGACCTCGAAGAAGACCACGACGTCGAGACCGTGGGCGGGCTGCTCGCCGAACAGCTGGGCCGCGTTCCGCTGCCGGGCGCGGAGGCCGAAGTCGCTGGTCTTAGGCTGTTCGCCGAAGGGGGCAAGGACCGCCGCGGGCGGATGCGGATCACCTCGGTCGTCGTGCAGCCGGTCGCCAAGGCCGAGGAGGAAGCGGCCGAGGGCAACGGCGGGTCCGGGCGCCGCCGCGGCAAGCCGCCCCACCCCGATGAACGTGACAGGAGAGTCGAACATGCCTGAGCTGGACGCCGAGGACCAGAAGCTGGTCACCCTGGCCCGCTCGTCGCGGGCGCGCACGCAGGCCGCCGAGGGCGCCGCGGTGCGCGACACCGACGGCCGGACCTACGCCGCGAGCACGGTCGACCAGCCGTCCTTCCAGCTCACCGCGTTGCAGGCGGCGATCGCCGCGGCGTTGTCCAGCGGCGCCGAGGGCATCGAGGCCGCCGTGGTCGTCAGCGGCGAGCCGCTGCTGAAGGAGGCGTCGGTGCACGCCGTGCGCGACATCGCCGAACACGCGCCGATCGTGCTCGCCGATCCCTCGGGCGTGGTGCTGGAGGTGCTTCGCTGATGGGCGAGCCGCACCGTTCCGGGTTCGCCTGTTTCGTCGGCAGGCCCAACGCCGGGAAGTCGACGCTCACCAACGCGCTGGTCGGCACGAAGGTCGCCATCACCTCCAGCAAGCCGCAGACCACCCGGCACGCGATCCGCGGCATCGTGCACCGGGAGGACAGCCAGCTCGTCATCATCGACACGCCGGGCCTGCACCGGCCGAGGACGCTGCTCGGGCAGCGCCTCAACGACGTCGTGCACTCGACATGGTCCGAAGTGGACGTTGTCGGATTCTGTGTGCCCGCCAACGAGAAGATCGGTCCCGGCGACCGGTTCATCGCCACCGAGCTGGCCAAGATCGCGAAGCGTACGCCGGTGATCGGCATCGTCACCAAGACCGACCTCGTCAAACCGGAACAGGTCGCCGAGCAGCTTTTGGCTCTGCAGAAGGTGATGGACTTCGCCGAGCTGATCCCGGTGTCCGCTGTGGACGGTTTTCAGGTCGAGGAGGTCGCCGACGTCCTGGTCGCCAAGCTGCCCGAGGGGCCGCAGCTGTACCCGGGCGGGGAACTCACCGACGAGCCCGAGCAGACCCTGGTCGCCGAGCTCATCCGCGAGTCCGCTTTGGAGGGTGTCCGCGACGAGCTGCCGCATTCGATCGCGGTCACCGTGGAGGAGATGCTGCCCCGTGAGGGCCGCGACGACCTGATCGACGTCCACGCGTTCCTCTACGTCGAGCGGTCGAGCCAGAAGGGCATCATCCTGGGGCACAAGGGCGAACGGCTGCGTGAGGTGGGCGCCACCGCGCGTAAGCACATCGAGGCGCTGCTGGGTTCGAAAGTGTATCTCGACCTGCACGTGAAGGTGGCGAAGGATTGGCAGCGTGATCCCAAGCAGCTGCGCAGGCTCGGTTTCTGAACTCTCGGTCTCGATTCGGTCGCGACGGGACGAAACGCGGAGCGGTACCGGACGGTGCGCCCTACAGTCTCACCTCCGGCATCGGGCGCTGATCGGGCAGCGTGACAGGCCGGTACCTCACGTACACCGAAAGGGACACCGAGAAAATGACCGAGAACCAGGGCCTGCCCAACTACTCCGGCGGCCAGGGGGGCGGCTACCAGCCCGGACCGCCGCCCAGCAACAACCTGGTGTGGGCCATCCTCACCACGATCTTCTGCTGCTTGCCGTTCGGTATCGTCTCCATCGTCCAGGCGACGAAGGTCAACAGCCTGTGGGCCCAGGGGCAGACCGCCGCCGCGCAGGAAGCGGCGAACGCCGCGAAGAAGTGGGCCATCATCGCCGCCGTGGTCGGCGTGGTGCTGTCGGTGATCTCCCTGATCCTGTCGCTCGCCGGGGTGTTCACCCTCGGGGGCACCGTCAGCACGCGATACTGACGTACGAACCAGCAGGGGGGTCTCGATGACCAACCAGTACCCACCGCCGTACCCGCCGGGCGGGCAGCAGCCGTACTACGGCTACCCGGGGCCGCCGAACTACGGGCCGCCACCGGACAACAACCTCGTGTGGGCCATCCTGGCCACCGTGTTGTGCTGCCTGCCGCTGGGGATCGTCGCGATCGTGAAGTCGAGCCAGGTGAATTCGCTGTGGTTCCAAGGACTTCACGCCGAGGCGCACAAGGCCGCGGACGAGGCGAAGAAATGGGCGATGTGGTCGGCCATCAGCGTCGGGATCCTCCTGCTGCTCTACGTCATCTTCGTCGTGGTGATGCTCGTGGTCGTCGGCACCTCGGTGAAGGGGTTCACGCCGTGACCACGACCGTCTACACGGGATTCCCGGCGCGGGGCTGGCGGGCGAGGACGCGCGCGCTGGCCCCGCCGCTGGCCATCGCCGCGGGCGCCGCTGTGGGCTGTGTCGCGGTGTGGCTCGGTGACCCGACCACCCCTGGCGGCCCGTTGCCGGTGTGCCCGACCAAGGCGCTGCTGGGCATCGACTGCCCCGGCTGTGGTGGTCTGCGGATGGCCTACAGCCTGCTGCACGGCGACATCCCGGCCGCGCTGCACTACAACGCGGTGTCCTTTGTGGTCGTTCTGCTCTTCGTGTGGAGTACCGCCGGCTGGGCGGTCGGACGGCTGCGTGGCAGACCGGTGAACAGCTGGCTCCACTGGCGGTGGACCCCGCTGACCTTCGCCGTGGTGTTCGTCGTGTGGTTCGTCGTCCGCAACCTGCCGTTCGCCCCGTTCACCGGCCTGTACGTCTGATTCGGCCGCGGCCGGAACCGGTGGCGGCGCGGCTGCGTCGGACCGGTTCGACAGTTCGTGCGGCATGGACGCCTGCGGTGTGGAACCCTTGCCCCACCGAGTACGCTCCGCGAACCGGCCGGACCGTCCACACTGCCGTACATTTGGGCCGATTCCCGCACGAGGCCCGTGCGGGGGAGCGACCAGCGAGGGGGAACACCCGATGACCGATCCCTACGGCCAGCAGCCCTCCGGCCAGCCGGGGCAGCAGCCGTTCGGACCGCCCGCGCCGTTCGGCCAGCCGACGCCGTACGGGCAGCCGCAGCCCGGTCAGCAGGCCCCGTTCGGACAGCCGGGGCCATCCGCGCCCTACGGTCAGCCCGCGCCCTTCGGCGCGCCTTCGCCGTTCGGCGGACCGCCGCGGAACCTCGCGAACTGGGGCCAGCGCGTCGGCGCGTTCCTCATCGACCTCGGGCCGATCATCGGCATTCAGCTCATCGGGTACCTGGTGATGATCGGGTCCATCACGGCGGGCAGCATTCTCCTCGGCATCGGCGGCCTCGCCGGGCTCGGCTGGACCATCTACAACCGCTGGATCCAGGGCGGCAATACCGGCCAGTCGCTCGGCAAGCGCGTGCTGAAGATCAAGCTGGTCAAGGAAGACACCGCCCAGCCGCTCGGCGTCGGCGGCGCGTTCCTGCGCGACGTCTGCCATTTCCTCGACAGCGCCGTCTGCTATCTCGGGTTCCTCTGGCCGCTGTGGGACGACAAGGCGCAGACCTTCGCCGACAAGATCGTCGGGTCCATTGTGGTCACTGACGACAGCGCTCCCGGCGCGGGTTCTTCGCCTTTCGCCGCCGCGCCCGCGCAGCCGTACGGCGGCGGATATCCGCCGCCGGGACAGCCCGTGCAGCCGATGGTGTCCGGCCAGCCTTCGGGTGGCTTCGGCCAGCCACAGCCGGGCCAGCCGCAGACCGGCGGCTTCGGCCAGCAGCCGCAGGGCGCGTTCGGCCAGCCGCCCGCGCCTGGGCAGCCGGGCGGTTTCGGCCAGCCGCCGCAGTCCGGTGGCTTCGCCCAGCCCGTCGCGCCGTCGGCGCCCGCGGCGGGCGGCCAGGACGAGCCCGAGCGGACCCAGATGTTGCGGCCGGACACCGGTCAGCAGGCGGGACCCGCCGATGCTCAGGCCGAGCGGACCCAGATGCTGCGGCCGGACACCGGTCAGCAGGCAGGGCCTGGCGATGCTCAGGCCGAGCGCACCCAGATGCTGCGTCCGGAAGCTGCCACCGGCTCCGGTCAGGCCGATGAGACGCAGAAAATCCAGCCCGGCGGCTTGCCGCCGAACCAACCCGGCCAGGACCAGCCACCGCGGTAGCGGGGGCCGGTACCCGGTCACCACCGGCGGGGAACGCTCGCCGGAAGATCACGAGTAATTGGGGAACACCGTCATGACCAATCCCTACGGCCAGCAGCCCGGCCAGCAGCCCTACGGCCAGCAGCCCGGGTACCCGCAGTCGGGCGGCACGCCCGCGCAGTCCGGCGGGATGCCCGCGCCGTACGGCCAGCCCGCGCCCTACGGACAGCCGTCGCCGGCGTACGGCCAGCCCGCGTTCGGCGGTGGCCCGGGGATGCCGCCCGGTGGTGGCGACATCAACGCCATCAAGGACTACAAGGGCTGGGCGATCGGCTGCATCTTCCTGTTCTGGATCCTCGCGATCTTCGCGATCATGAAGTCCAACGAGGTCAACACGTACAAGGCCCAGGGCAACTACATGATGGCGGAGCAGGCGTCGAAGACGACCAAGACGCTCTGCCTGATCGCCACCATCATCGGCGGCATCAGCTGCGCGCTGTCCATCGTGTGGATCATCGTCGCGATCGTGGCCGCCTCCAGCGTCCGCACCTACAGCTACTACCACTGATCCGGGGTCGCTCCACCCCGATGTCGTCCCCGGGTGGGACGATGTCGGGGTGGTGAACCTCTATCGCGACACCGGAGTGGTGCTGCGGACGCACAAGCTGGGTGAGGCCGACCGGATCGTCACCCTGCTGACCAGGCGGCACGGCAAGGTCCGGGCCGTCGCCAAGGGAGTGCGCCGCACGTCGTCGCGGTTCGGGGCGCGGCTGGAGCCCTTCGGCCACGTCGACGTCCAGTTCTACACCGGGCGCACGCTCGACGTGATCACCCAGGTCGAGACCGTGGACGCGTTCGCGCTGCCGCTGGTCGCCGACTACCAGCGCTACACCGCGGCGAGCGCGATCGCCGAGACCGCGGACCGGCTTTCCGCCGAAGAGGGCGAGCCGGTGCTCAAGCTGTACCTGCTCGTCGTGGGCGCGCTGCGCGCGCTGGCCGGTGGCGAGCGGGACTCCTCGCTGGTGCTCGACGCGTTCTTCCTGCGCGCGATGTCCTACGCAGGCTGGGCGCCGGCGATCACCGAATGCGCCCGCTGCGGCCTGCCCGGCCCGCATGCCGCGTTCAGCGTCTCCGCGGGCGGTTCGATGTGCCAGGACTGCCGTGTCCCCGGTTGCGTGCATCCCGCCCCCGAGGTGCTCGTGCTGCTCGACGCGCTCATGCACGGCGAGTGGACGGTCGCCCAGGATTCGGTGCCGGTGGTGCGGCGTGACGCGAGTGGCCTGGTCGCGGCGCATCTGCAGTGGCATCTGGAACGGCAGCTCCGCTCGCTGCCCCTGGTCGAGCGGCGTGCCAGGGAGGCCGCCGCGCCGGGCCAGTAGGGTCGTCGGCGAAGAACTACCGGGTTTTGGGAGGGTACGAGGTGCTGCGCAGGGGACGCGAGACCAAGGCGTCGCGGTACGAGCTGCGGGCGCCGGATCCGCATCCGTCCGGGGCGCGGCCGCCGGAGATCCCGCGCGAACTGGTCCCGAAACATGTCGCGCTGGTGATGGACGGCAACGGTCGCTGGGCCAACCAGCGCGGGCTGCCGCGGATCGAGGGACACAAGCGCGGCGAGGCCGTGATGATCGACGTCGCGAGCGGCGCGGTCGAACTCGGCATCAAGTGGCTCTCGGTGTACGCGTTCTCGACCGAGAACTGGAAGCGCAGTCCCGAAGAGGTGCGCTTCCTGATGGGCTTCAACCGCGACACGATCCGCCGTCAGGTCGACTACCTCGGCTCGATCGGCGTGCGGATCCGCTGGGCGGGGCGGCGTCCGAAGCTGTGGGCGAGCGTGATCAAGGAGCTGCAGGTCGCCGAGGAGAAGACCAAGCACAACACCGCGCTCAACATGACCATGTGCGTCAACTACGGCGGGCGGGCCGAGCTGGCCGACGCGATGCGCCGGATGGGCCAGGACGTCGCGGACGGCAAGCTGAACCCGGACAAGATCAGCGACCGCACCATCGGCAAGTACCTCTACCAGCCGGACATGCCGGACGTGGACCTGTTCCTGCGGCCGTCGGGCGAGCAGCGGACGTCCAACTTCCTGATCTGGCAGTCGGCCTACGCCGAGATGGTCTACCAGAACACGCTGTTCCCCGACTTCGACCGCACCCACCTGTGGCGGGCCTGCCTCGAGTTCGCGAAGCGCGACCGCCGGTTCGGCGGCGCCGTCGACCAGGCTTCGGGCGATGCCTCGGGAGGCGCGTCGTGAGCACCGCCGAGGCCGAGGAGACGGCCGATCTGCTGACGCGGGCGCGTGAGGGGCTGGAGCGCTACCTCGAGGTGCACGTCGACGACGACGGCGTGCTGACGTTCTCCCACAACGACGTGCCCTGCGTCGTCCAGGCGAGCATGCTCGCGGACGGGCTCGCGGTGCTGAGCATGACCTGCGTGATCGCGTGGGACCTGCCCGACGAGGAATCGATCGCGGCCGCGGTGGCGCGCCGCGCGGGCGAGGGGCTGTTCGGCACGCTCGGGGTGTCCCGCAGCGAGAAGGGTGTCGACGTCACGCTCCGGTACGCGTTCCCGGCGAGGGGGATGGAACCCGCGCCACTGGGGACGTTGATGATGCTCGTGGTGTCCACCGCGTCGCAGCTGCGGGTGGAGCTGCCCGGCCTCGGCTGAGACGTTTTCGCCGGGAAAACCGGCGCGAACGGAGTTTTCGGTGCCGAAACGGGCATCGAACTTCCGCTCGCTCGCGAGGGTGTCGGTGCGGCCTGGCATCATCGCGACCGTGGAAACCATTTCCAACAACCCCGCCGAGCCGGTGCGGGCTCGTCGCCGGTTCCGCGTCTCGTCGATCGAGGTGCTCTGCGCGATCCTGCTGATCGCGATACTGGCGCAGGGCTGGCTGCAGCGGGTGTTCGACGTGCCCGCGCTGCGCACCGGGTCCACCGTGTTCGTCGCGGTGTGCGTGCAGGCCCTGCCGTTCCTGGTGCTCGGCGTGCTCATCAGCGGCGCGATCGCGGCGTTCCTGCCCGCGCGCGTGCTGCGCCGGCTGCTACCGAGACGGACCGGGGTCGCGGTGGGCGTCGCCGGGCTCGCCGGGGTCGCGTTGCCGGGGTGTGAGTGCGCCTCGGTGCCGGTGGCCAGACGGCTGATGGGGCAGGGCGTGGCGCCCGCGGCGGCGTTGACGTTCCTGCTCGCCGCGCCCGCGGTGAACCCGGTGGTGCTCGTGGCGACCGCGGTGGCGTTCCCCGGCAGGCCCGAGATGGTGCTTGCGCGCTTCGCGGGTTCGCTGGTGACGGCGATGGCCATGGGCTGGCTGTGGGCACGCTGGGGGAAGCTGGAGTGGATCACCGAACGCGCGCTGAAACGGCTGCCCGAGGTCGAAAACGGTGCCCGGTGGCGGGTTTTCGCCGAGACGGCGCGCTCGGATCTCGTCGAGTCCGGGGGATTCCTGGTGCTCGGCGCGTTCATCTCCTCGGCGCTGAACGTCCTGGTGCCCGCGAAGTGGTTCGGCGTGCTGGGCGAGCAGATCGTGCTCGGGGTGCTGGTGATGGCCGTGCTCGCGGTGGTGCTCGCGCTGTGCAGTGAGGCGGACGCCTTCGTGGCCGCGTCGCTGTCCGCGGTGCCGTTGCTCGGGAAGCTGGTGTTCCTCGTGGTCGGGCCCGCCGTCGACGTCAAGCTGTTCGCCTTGCACGCGGGTACGTTCGGCCGGTCGTTCGCGCTGCGGTTCGCGCCGGTGACGTTCGTGGTGGCGCTGCTCTGCGGCGTGCTGGCCGGTGTGGTCTTCCTCGGAGGTGTTTCGTGAGGCGGGAAACCCAGAACGTCCTGCTGATCCTGCTCGGCGGGGCGCTGGTGAAGATCGCCTTGAACGGCGACTACCTGCGCTACGTCAAGCCCGCGCAGCAGCCGTGGATCATCGCCGGTGGCGCGGTGATGGTGGTGCTCGGCGCGATCGCGATCGTGCGCGATCTGCTGGCGGCACGGGCTCGGGCCTCGGCGCCGCCGGTGTCAGCGGAGGACGCGCACGACCACGGGGCAGGGGAGGGGCATCACCACGCGGCCCGGTCGGCCTGGCTGCTGGTGCTGCCGGTGCTGGCGGTGTTCCTGGTCGCACCGCCCGCGCTGGGCTCCGATTCGGTGACCAGGACCGAGGCCAGGGCCCCGCAGAGCAGCGCCGCGGCCGACGCTGCGGCCTTCCCGCCGCTGCCCGCGGACTCCGTGGTTTCCTTGCCCCTCAACCAGTTCGTCAGCCGGGCGGGCTGGGACCACAACGGGACGCTGAACGGCCGCACGGTCTCGCTGTCCGGGTTCGTCGTGCACACCGGCGGCAGCACACTGCTGGCCCGGCTGGTGATCACCTGCTGCGCCGCGGACGCCTTCCCGGCGACCGTCCGGCTGCTGGGTGGCGGCGCCGACCACCTCGCGAGCGACACCTGGATCCAGGTGACCGGCCAGGTCGTCCCCGGCACCGCGACGAAGGCCAACGGCTACACCCCGGACCTCACCGCCACCACGGTGACACCCATCCCGGCCCCGAAGGATCCCTATGAGTACTGAGCGCCTCAGTGGTCGGTGCAGACGCCGACGATCTCGACGGTGTGGCTGATGTCGGAGAAGCCGTTTTCGGCGGCGACCTTCTCGGCCCAGCGCTCCACCGCGGGCCCCTCGACCTCGACGGTCCGCCCGCACAGGCGGCACACGAGGTGATGGTGGTGATGTGCCGAGCAACGCCGGTAGATGGCCTCGCCGGACTCGGTGCGCAGGACGTCGATCTCCCCGGCCTCGGACAGCGACTGCAGGGTCCGGTAGACCGTGGTCAGCCCGATGCCGTCCCCGCGTTTGCGCAGCTCGTCGTGGAGTTCCTGCGCGGAACGGAAACCGTCGATGGTGTTGAGCAGCTCGACGACGGCGGTCCGCTGCCGGGTGGACCGGCGGCCGGGAACCGGCGTCGTACTGCGGGAGGCGGCCTGGCTCATCGTCACTACTTCCCTTCCTGCACGTGTGCCACCGCGTCGACGACGATGTGCGAGAGATGGTCGTCGGCCAGCCGGTAGACGACCTCGCGGCCCCGGCGTTCACCGCGGACCACACCCGCCGTCTTCAGCACGCGCAGGTGCTGGCTGATCAGCGGCTGGGCGACGTCGAGCGCGTCGACCAGCTCGTGTACGCAGCGGTCGGCCTCGCGCAGTTGCAGCACGATCGCGATCCGGACCGGGGCGGCGAGCGCCCGCAGCAGGTCACCGGCGTCGGCGAGGATGGCGGCCGAAGCCGTCGCCGCGGGGGCGGCGCCCGGCTGGCCGGGGGTGTGCGTGCCGTCGTCGTCCGCCCAGGCGGGCACGGCCGCACCCGGGGTCACCGTCGCCATGTCGAGCCTCCGCCCCTTACACCATGCCCGGCCGGTCCGGACCATGATTTCCGTAGTCATTGCCGATAACGGCACCTCCTATCCTAGTGTTCCCTCCGGTGACGGCCGCCTGGTCTTCGACGCGCGGAAGGTGCTAGTCCATTCAGGTGACATCGGGGTAAATCGGTGGTTCCACTTCGCAACCTGTGGCGGACGGTGCAAGGTTGTCGCAGGAACTTCCGCCGGGCCGCCGAACCGGCGGTCGCGTTCGTGTCCGTCCGGAGCGGAGGCAGTTGGGGCATCATGAGGCGTTTCGTGACGAAGTCGGCCGCGTCGGCACTGGTCGTGCTGCTGGCGGTCCCGGGGGTGGCCTCGGCGCAGGCTCCGCAGTCCGTGGACGAGAAGACGGGCCCGGTGTCGTTCGCCAACATCGCGTCGGTGCGCATCGGTGCCGGCGGCGGCCAGCACGGCGGCGCGCTGATCACCGAGACCCAGCGGTCGCCGCTGAGCCCCGGCCAGTCCAAGCTGTCCGCCGAGCGCGTCGCGGTGCCGAACAACGACGGTGAGAAGGCCACGCTGGGCGGGCACTACGAGATCGACCTCGGCAAGTTCTCCGGCGCGTCGGCCAGTGCCTATCCGTCCGCGATCGCCAGCCGCGACCACGACGTCGTCGCCGCGCTGCAGCAGAGCACCGTGCCGACCGCGGCCGCCGAGACCAACTACGCCTTCCGCGACACCTGGCAGGGCGGCGCGAAGCCGCTGGACAACACCGTTCTGGTGTTCGAGGGCGCGCGCAGCGCGGTCGACTGCACGGCGACGAACCGGACCACGGCCACGACCTCCGTCGCGAAGCTCTGGGTCCGCGGCACCGACGGGACGCTCGCCCCGGTCGCCGTCCCCGGCGGAGGGTCCGCGCTGGAGCTGAAGAACCTGAAGCTCGGCCCGCCCGGCGACGTCCAGCAGGCGAGCAAGGACAAGACCGTCTCGGACGTCACGATCTCCCGGGTGACCGCCTTCGACCAGCTGGTCCGCCAGGACGGCTGGCGCGACGGGGACGTCACCGCGGTCGCGGGCTGGCGCGTCGACATCACCACGCACGTCCGTGACGCGCAGGGCGTGAACCTCGAGGACGTCAAGACGAACGCCGTCCTCGGCGGCGTCAGCTGCTCGATCCCGAAGAGCTTCGTGGCCAGGGCGGCGGGCGGCACCGGCACCGGCGCGACCGGGCAGCAGCAGCCCACGGTGCCGACGCAGGTCCCCGCCGGGTACGTCGCCGCGTCCGCACCGGCGGACGGCTTCCGCGTCCCGCTCGGGCTCGGCCTCCTGGGCAGCGGTCTCGCCTTCGCCGCGCTCGCCGTCGTACTGGGCCGTCGCCGTCGTGCGAAGGCGGGACAGGAGTAACGCGCGTGCTGCGCACCGGTCTGGCCGTGCTGTCGGCGGTGGTGGCGGTGCTCGCGATCGCCGCGGGGGTGATCGTGCTGACCTGGGTGCCCGCGCCGACCGCGGCCGTCGAGCCGCCGCCGGGCGCGCTCCCCGGCGAGGACGGCGCGCCCGCGGTGCTCCCGGTGGACAACTCCGCGCCCGGTCAGCAGCGTCCCGGCACGGTCGCTTTGCCCGGCGGCGGCATCGCGCGGCTGGTCCGCACCGAGGTGACCCGCACCGGTGTCCTCCCGATCCCGCGCGGGCTCGGCGACGCCGCCTGGTGGGGCGCGCGCCTCGGTGCCGAGCACGGCGCGTCGCTGCTGTCGGGGCACGTCAACTGGGCGGCCGCGAAAGGCCCGTTCGACGAGCTGTGGCGGATGAAGACCGGCGACAACGTGAGCATCCTCGACGCGAAGGGCGGCCGGTGGCTGTACCGCGTCACCGGCGCGGTCACGGTCGCCAAGGGCGAGCTGCCCGCGCAGGCCCAGCGCCTCTTCGGCCAGGACGGGCCGCACCGGCTGGTGCTGGTGACCTGCGGCGGCGACTACGTCGGCGGCACCGAGGGCTACGACGAGAACCGGATCGTCACCGCGTCGCTGATCTCCCGCCCGGACGGCGGTTGACGCCGGGGAATTCGATGCAACCGCTCGCGTGGCACGCGGCATGTCCTGCCCTGCCGATACCGCCGAGCGAAGGAGCACGACCCGATGACGTTCCCGTCCAGTTCCGCCGGAGCAGCCACGCCGAAACGCACTTCCCGGCGCTGGATCTTCGTCGCCGCCGCGGCGCTCGTGGTGGCCGCGGTGGTCGCGGCCCTGCTCATGTTCACCGGAACGGGTGATCCTGTCGTCGCGAACGGGACGCCAGGGGCTCCGGCGTCCGCCCCGGGCGCGCCCGCCGGGCAGGAAAGCGCCGACCCCGGGAAGGCGCCCGGCAAGCTCACGCTCCCCGGCGGAGGGACCGCGAAGGCGGTGCGCCAGGACCTCACCGCGGACGGGACGCTGCCCATCCCGCAGGCCCTCGACGAGGCCGCGTGGTGGGGCGCGAACCTCGGCGCCGACCGCGGTGTCTCGGTGCTCTCCGGGCACGTGAACTGGAAGGGCGCCAAGGGCCCGTTCTTCGAGCTCTGGCAGGTCAAAGCCGGTCAGGACCTCGCGCTGACCGACACCTCGGGCGGCCGGTGGACCTACCGGATCGACACCGTCGAGACCGTCCACAAGACACAGCTCGCGGCTCGTTCGGAGCAGCTTTTCGGACCGGACGGTCCGCACAAGCTGGTGCTCGTCACCTGTGGCGGTGAGTACGTGGGCGGAAGCACGGGGTATGAGGACAACCGGGTCGTCACCGCGTCGCTCGTGTCGCGTCCGTGAGCCGGTCACCTCGCCGGAGGAGCCGCGGGGGCGGGCGGATACGCTAGTCCTTCGAGTCCGATAACCGTCCCCGCATGCTTCCGGAGCGTGGAGTGCCCGCCAACACCATTGAATCCGTCGTCAGCCTGTGCAAGCGTCGTGGCTTCGTCTTCCCCTGCGGAGAGATCTACGGCGGCACCAAGTCGGCGTGGGACTACGGACCGCTCGGCGTAGAGCTGAAGGACAACATCAAGCGTCAGTGGTGGAAGACCGTGGTGCAGGGCCGGGACGACGTCGTCGGCATCGACTCCTCGGTGATCCTGCCGCGCCCGGTGTGGGTCGCCTCCGGCCACGTGGGCGTGTTCACCGATCCGCTGGTCGAGTGCCTGTCCTGCCACAAGCGTTTCCGCGCCGACCAGCTCGCGGAGGAGTTCGCCGCGCGCACCGGCAAGGAGACCTCCGAGGACGACCTGTCCGAGGTCCCGTGCCCGAACTGCGGCACCCGCGGCCAGTACACCGAACCGCGTGACTTCAACATGATGCTCAAGACCTACCTCGGCCCGGTCGAGTCCGAGGAGGGCCTGCACTACCTCCGCCCGGAGACCGCGCAGGGCATCTTCGTCAACTTCCTCAACGTGCAGACGACGTCGCGGAAGAAGCCGCCGTTCGGCATCGGCCAGGTCGGCAAATCGTTCCGCAACGAGATCACGCCGGGCAACTTCATCTTCCGCACCCGCGAGTTCGAGCAGATGGAGATGGAGTTCTTCGTCGAGCCGGGCGAGGACGAGACCTGGCACCAGTACTGGATCGACGAGCGCACGAAGTGGTACACCGACCTCGGCATCAAGCCGGAGAACCTGCGCCACTACGAGCACCCGAAGGAAAAGCTCTCGCACTACGCGAAGCGCACCGTCGACATCGAGTACCGGTTCGACTTCAACGCGGGCCAGGAGTGGGGCGAGCTGGAAGGTATCGCCAACCGCACCGACTTCGACCTCACCACGCACTCGAACCACTCGGGTGTCGATCTGTCCTATTTCGACCAGACCACGAAGGAGCGCTACCGCCCGTTCGTGATCGAGCCCGCCGCGGGCGTCGGCCGGTCGATGATGGCGTTCCTCGTCGACGCCTACCACGAGGAAGAGGCGCCGACCGCCAAGGGCGGCGTCGAGAAGCGCGTGGTGCTCAAGCTGGACCCGCGGCTCGCACCGTTCAAGGCCGCGGTGCTGCCGTTGTCCCGCAACGCGGACCTGACGCCGCGGGCGAAGGAGGTCGGCGCGATGCTGCGCAAGCACTGGAACGTCGACTTCGACGACGCCGGGGCGATCGGCCGCCGCTACCGCCGCCACGACGAGGTCGGCACGCCGTTCTGCGTCACCGTCGACTTCGACACGCTCAACGACCAGGCCGTCACCGTGCGCGAGCGGGACAGCATGGCCCAGGAGCGCGTCGCGATCGACAAGCTCGAGTCCTACCTCGCCGCCCGCCTGATCGGCTGCTGACCGCGGTTTTCGCCATCCCCACGACCCCGCCATGACAGAAGTCATGGCGGGGTCGTGACGGGTGAGCTGTGAGCGGCGCCGCCGGTGGCGGCAGGCTCGGGGGCATGGAAACGCGAGGGATCGGCCACGGGGACGAGGCGGTCGCGGCGGGGGCCGCGGTTCACCTGACCGGGCTGCGGAAACACTACGGCGAGGTGCGCGCGGTCGACGGCGTCGACCTGACCATCGCCCCCGGCGAGGTGGTCGCGCTGCTCGGCCCGAACGGCGCCGGGAAGTCCACCACCGTCGACCTGCTGCTCGGATTGTCCACACCGGACTCCGGCGCCGTGTCCGTATTCGGCAGGACACCCGCGGACGCCGTCCGGAACGGGATGATCGGCGCGATGCTCCAAGGCGGCGCGCTGCTGGAGGATCTCACGGTCGGCGAGACCGTCGGGATGGTCGCGGCGTTGCACCGCAAGCCGATGCCCGTGCGCGAGGCCCTGCGCCGTGCCGGGATCGAGGACCTCGCGAACCGCCGCGCCACCAAGCTTTCCGGCGGCCAGAAGCAGCGCGTGCGCTTCGCGGTCGCGCTGGTGAGCGATCCGGACCTGCTGGTGCTCGACGAACCGACCGCCGCGATGGACGTCGGCACCCGCCGCGAGTTCTGGAAGTCCATGTACGCGTTCACCGAATCCGGGCGCACAGTCCTGTTCGCGACCCATTACCTCGAAGAGGCCGAGGAGTTCGCCGACCGTGTCGTGCTGATGCGGGCGGGGCGGATCGTCGCCGACGGCTCCGTCGCCGAGGTTCGTGCGCTGGCAGGGGGACGCACGATCCGGGCGGGGGTGCCGGGGGCGGCCGAGGCCGGGGGGGGGGGGGGGGGGGCCCCGCACCCCCCCCGCAACCGCCGGGGGGGGGGGGCGCGCGCCACCAGAGGGCCCCCCACCCCCACGAGGGGGCGGGGGGGCCCCCGCGGCGGGGGGGGGGGGGGGGGGGGGGGGCCCCGGGGGGGGCGGGGGGGCCCCCCCCCCCCCCCCGGCTACGAACTGCGCGGTGGCCGGGTCGCGATCTCCAGTTCCGACTCCGACACGACGTTGCGGGCGCTGATGGCCGCGGTCCCCGCCGTGCACGACATCGAAATCGGCGCCGTCGGGCTGGAAGGCGCTTTCCTCACGCTCACCGCGGACGAAACCGACCAGGAGCACACCCGATGAAACTGTCCTACTTCGCCATCGAGGTCCGGCGGGTCTTCCGCTCGCCCCGGTTCCTGCTGTTCGTCCTCTTCCTGCCGGTGGTGATGTTTCTGTTGCAGGCCAACGTCTTCACCAAGGACGCGCCCAACCACGCGGCGCTCGTCGCGGTGGTGATGGTCAACATGATGACCTACGGGACGTTCGCCGCGGCCACCACCAGCGGGACGCGGCTCGCCGTCGAACGGGCTTCCGGCTGGCAGCGGCAACTGCGGCTGACTCCGTTGTCCGGAGCGGGTTACCTCGGCGGGAAAGCGTTGTCCGGCATGCTGGTCGGGCTGCCCGCGCTGATCATCGTGCCGGTCATCGGTGTGCTGTTCCAGGGCGTGCACCTGGACGCCTCCGGCTGGCTGCGCATCGTCCTCGGCATCTGGCTCGGCACGATCCCGCTGGTGCTGCTCGGCCTGCTGATCGGCCAGTTCGGCACGCCGGACTCGATGCAGCCCGTCAACATGCTGCTGATGCTCGCGATGGGATTCCTCGGCGGGCTGTGGATCCCGATCGAGGGCATGCCCGGCTGGATGCACGACCTCGCCCAGATCACCCCGACGTACTGGATCGTCCAGCTCGTGCGGCCCGCCGTCACGAACACCATGCTGGTGGGCTTCCCGACCGCGCTCGGCGTGCTCGCCGCCTGGACCGTCGTGCTCGGGGCGCTCGTGATCAGGCGTTACCGTAAGGACAGCGCCCGGGTCTGACCGGGCTCAGGGGAAGGTAAGGCACGTGGGAGAGCGCTTGTCCGGCCATGACGGCCACTGGCTGTGGGGCCAGGACCGGGCCGCACTGTGGCAGGATTCGCCGCTGGGCAAGGACGAAGGGCCGGGCAAGGGCCGGTGGCCGGTCATCGGTCTCGTCTTCCTCCTCCCCTTCCTGGCACCTGTCTTCTCCCGCGTGCTCGACGATCCGGGGCCCGCGTGGTCCAAGGTCGTCATCCTGGTGCTCGCCGGCGCGTACGGCCTGAGTTATCTGCTGTTCCCGCTGGTGTTCCACCGGCCCTTGCGGGACAAGCTGATCTTCTCGGCGGGGATGCTCGTGCTCGGTCTTGTCGTCATGGCGCTGGTGGGCTTCAACGCGTGGCTGCTGATCTACGCGACGGCGACGCTGGCCTTCATCCTGCCGCCCGCGTGGGCGCTGGTCCTCGACGGCTCGACGCTGGTGCTGGCGTTGCTGGAGGTGGTGGTCGCCGGGCGGTTCGGCGAGCACAAGGGCGATCTGATCTCGATCGCCTCGATCACCGCGGGCATGTTCTTCATGGCGAACATGGTCCGCGCGATCCAGCGGCTGCAGCGGGCCAACCACGAGATCGCGACGCTGGCCGTGGTCAACGAGCGTGAGCGGGTGGCCCGCGACCTGCACGACCTGCTCGGGCACAGCCTCACCACGATCACCGTCAAGGCGGGGCTGGCCCGGCGGGTACTGGAGAGTTCCGGCGACATCCCGCGCGCCGTCGAGGAGATCCGCGAGGTCGAAGGCCTGACCCGCAGCGCGCTTTCGGACGTGCGCGCCACCGTTTCGGAGTACCGCGAGGTTTCGCTGTCGGCCGAACTGGTCGGCGCCCGCGCTGCGCTGCGGGCGGCCGAGATCGACGCGGATCTGCCGCACGCGGTCGACAACGTCCTTCCGGAGTACCAGAACACCTTCGGCTACGTGCTGCGGGAGGCGGTGACCAACGTGCTCCGGCATTCCGGCGCGAAGAAGGTCAAGGTGCGGCTCGGCCGGAACTGGCTCGAGGTCGAGGACAACGGGAACGCCACCGAGGTCGTGGCGGGCAACGGACTGCGCGGGCTGGCCGAACGGCTCGACGCGGTCGGGGGGACGCTGCGCACGTCGGTGAAGCCTGGGGGAGGATGGGTGGTCCGGGCGGAGATTTCGGCCGCCACCACGGAAACGGCCACCCCGGCCGTGCGTGCCGAACCCGCGGGAGGACTGGCTTGATCCGGGTGCTGCTGGCCGACGACCAGGCGATGGTGCGCGGCGCGCTCGCCACCGTGCTGGGGCTGGAATCCGACATCGAGGTCGTCGGCCAGGTGGGTTCCGGGGACGAGGTCGTGCCCGCCGCGAAGGAATCCACCCCCGACGTCGCGCTGCTGGACGTCCAGATGCCGGGCAAGGACGGCCTGGTCGCGGCGGCCGAGCTGCGTACGGCGCTGCCGTCCTGCCGGGTGATCATCTGCACCACCTTCGGCAGGCCCGGGTACCTGGCGCGGGCGATGGCCGCGGGCGCCGCGGGCTTCGTCGTCAAGGACGCCCCGCCGGAGCAGCTCGTCGACGCCGTCCGCAGAGTCCACAGTGGACTCCGGGTGGTGGATCCCGCGCTGGCCGCCGAATCGCTGGCGACCGGGGCGAGCCCGCTCACCGGCAGGGAGCACGACGTGCTGCGCGCGGCGAAGGACGGCAGCACGGTCGCCGACATCGCCCGCGTGCTGCACCTGTCCGAGGGCACGGTGCGCAATCATCTGTCCGCGGCCATCGGCAAGACCGGCGCGCGCACCCGCGCCGAAGCCGTCCGGCTCGCCGAGGAGAACGGCTGGCTTTGACGCACGCACGGTGCGTCGCCGATGCCGGTGAGTGATCTTCTGGAAGGATGCGCGGCGTGAGTACCGCCGTACGGACCAAACTCTCTCGGGCCAGTTGGGCGCGCCGGATCGTGTTCGGCACGCTGCTGGTGGCCCTGCTCGTCGGCGGCGGCACCGCGTACCGGGTCTGGCAGGTGGCCAGGGGCGACGATCGCACGCCCGCCGACGTCATCGTGGTGCTCGGCGCGGCGCAGTACAACGGGACGCCGTCGGACGTCTTCTCCGCGCGGCTGGTCAAGGCCAAGGAACTCTACGACGCGGGCGTCGCGAAGACGATCGTCACCGCGGGCGGCAAGCAGGAGCGGGACAACTACACCGAGGCCGAGGCCGGTGCGCGGTGGCTGACCCGGCACGGCGTGCCCGCATCGGCGACCCTGCCTGTCGGTGAGGGAAACGACACGCTGCGCAGCCTGCGCGCGGTGGCGACGCAGGTGCGGGCCCACGGCTGGCACAGCGCCGTGCTGGTGAGCGACCCGTGGCACTCCTATCGTGCTCGGATCATGGCCACCGACACCGGGCTGGACGCGTGGGCCGCGCCGACGCACAGCGGGCCGATCGTCCAGGCGCGGAACACGCAGGTCAGGTACATCGTCAGGGAGACCGGCGCGCTGTTGTTCTACCGGCTCACCAGGACCCCGGCCGACGCGTTGTTCGACACCATCCTGGACTGAGCGGGACGCGGATTGTCGGACCCGGCGCATAAGCTGGGCTCGTGGACGGTTACACCGAGCACGACCAGGCCAGGCTGCTGCCCGAACCCGCCAAGGGTTCGGCGCCTGCCGGTGCGCGCCCGGAACGCCGCAGCCCGTTCTCCCGGGACAGGGCCAGGGTGCTGCACTCGGCCGCGCTGCGCAGGCTCGCCGGGAAGACGCAGGTGGTCGGGCCGGGGGAGGGCGCCGAGGTCAGCGGCGTCCCGCGCACCCGGCTGACGCATTCGCTCGAGGTCGCCCAGATCGGCCGCGGGATCGCCGAGGAACTCGGCGCCGATCCGGATCTGGTGGACACCGCGGGCCTCGCACACGACATCGGGCATCCGCCGTTCGGGCACAACGGCGAACGCGCGCTTAACGAGGTCGCGCGGTCCTGTGGCGGGTTCGAGGGCAACGCGCAGACGTTGCGCATCCTGACCAGGCTGGAGCCGAAGGCGGTCGGGGCGGACGGGGTGACGGCGGGCCTCAACCTCACCCGGGCCTGTCTCGACGCGACGACGAAGTACCCGTGGCACCGGCGTCCCGGCCAGGCGAAGTACGGCGTGTACGCCGACGACGCGGCGGCGTTCGCGTGGATCCGCGAGGGCGCACCGGCGGCGCGGACCTGTCTGGAAGCACAGATCATGGACTGGGCCGACGACGTCGCGTACTCGGTGCACGACGTCGAGGACGGCGTCTTCGCCGGCCGGATTTCCTTGCGGTTGCTGGGAGATCCCGACGAACGCAGTGCGGTCGCGGAGGCCGCGGCCGGGCACTTCTCCAGCCAGTCGGTGTCCACTTTGGAGAGTGCGGCGAAGGAACTGCTCGATCTGCCGGTGGTCGCCGAGGTCGTGAGTGCCGGGCCGGAAAGCTCGCCGCGGGCGCAGGTCGCCCTGAAACGGCTCACCAGCGAGCTGGTCGGCCGGTTCGCGACGGCGGTCGTCACCGCGACCCACGAGGTCTACGGGGAAGGCCCGTTGACGCGGTACGCCGCCCGGCTCGTCGTGCCCGAGCAGGTGGCCGCGGAGGTGGCGCTGCTCAAGGCGCTCGCCCTGCGGTACGTGATGAGCGACCGGCGGCGGCTGGCCATGCAGGACGGTCAGCGCCAGCTGGTCGCGGACCTGGTCGGCGCGCTTTGCCGTCGCGGGCCCGAGGCGCTGGACCCGCTGTTCGTCCCGGCCTGGGAAGCCGCGTCCGGTGACGCGGAGCGGCTGCGGGTGGTGGTCGATCAGGTGGCCTCGCTCACCGACGCGCAAGCCCACTCCTGGCATTCGTGGTACGTCGCGCGCTACGGCTGAGCGGCCGTCCTGAGCACGGCGGTACGGCTTCCGGGCCGCGGACTTGTCACCGGCGGCCGGACTCCGTACTGCGGCTTTCGGCGTCTGCGGCCGAGGTGACCCGGTCGGGTAAGGTCGCGCTATGGCCGCCACAGACAGCCACCTCCGGTTCACCCTCGCCCTGCACCGGGTCGGCGCGGCAGGGGAAAACTGCGCCGATGAGTCCTCGGCGGGAAAAAGTGCCTCGAACTTGTGCTTCTCGCCGTACTCGGTGGCATCCGCGCTCGGACTCGTCACGCGTGCCGCCCGGGGCGCCACCGCCGGGGAACTGCTGAGCCTGCTCGCCGGGGAAGCCGCCGACACCGCCGCGCTGGACGCGCACGCCGAGTTGCTGCGCGCGGCCGCGAAACTGGCGCCCGAGACCCAGCGGGAAGAACCCGAACTCGCCGTCGCGAACACGCTCTGGGCGTGGGACGCGCTCCCGCTCGAGGACGGCTTCCGCGCCGAACTGTCCGCGTGGCCGAACGGTGCCGTCGCGAGCGCGCCGTTCGTCGGCGATCCCGAAGGTGCCCGCACCCGGATCAACGCCGACGTCGAGAACACCACGCACGGGCTGATCCCGTCGCTGCTGCCGCCCGGCTCGATCGACGAGGACACGGTGGCGGCGCTCGTCAACGCCCTCTACCTGAAAACCTCGTGGCTGCACCGGTTTCCGGACGGCGCGACCGGCCCGGCCGAGTTCCACGCGCCCGCCGGAACCCGGGAAGTGCCGACGATGCGGCTGGACGAGCGCCTCGGCTACGCGCACTCCGCGGGCTGGCAGATCGTCCAGCTTCCCGCCGCCGGTGGTGTGCAGGCCGTGGTGCTGCTGCCCGACGGAGAACTCGCCGAGGCCGAGGCGGCGCTCGACGAGCACGCGCTGGCCGGGCTGCTCGAAGCGCCGCGGTCGCAACAGGTCCAACTGGCGATGCCCAAGCTCGCCCTCGACGTCCGCACGCCGTTGAAGGCGGCGCTCGGTGAGCTCGGGGTGCGGACGATGTTCACCCAGCGCGCCGATCTGAGCGGGCTCTCGCCGGATCCGCGGCTCGAAGTGTCCGATGTGCTGCACCAGGCCGTGCTGCGGCTGGACGAACAGGGCCTCGAAGGCGCCGCGGCGACCGCGGTGACGATGCGCCTGATGTCGTTGATGCCCGGCGACCCGGTGGTCGTGTCCGTCGACCGGCCGTTCCTGCTGCTGGTCCGGCACGCCGAGACCGGCGCCGTCTACTTCTTCGCCAGGGTGGTCCAACCGTGAGTGTGCGGTCCGAAGCTGTTCCCGAACTCACCGACCCGGATCCCGCCCCTGCGGTGACCGATACGAGACCGCGGCGCTGGGCGTGGCAGGACAGCGCCATCATGGGCGGCTTCCTGCTCTTCACGATCCTGCTCTACAACGGACTCTGGTTCGACCTGAAGAGCGGCTACCTCTGGAACGGCGCGGCCGACCAGAGCCAGTGGGAGTGGTACGCGTCGGTGACCGCGAAAGCGGTGCTGCACCTGAAGAATCCGCTCTTCACGGACCTGCAGAATTACCCCGACGGCGTGAACATGATGGCCAACGCCTCGATGTTCGGCCTGACCATCCCGCTCGCCCCGGTCACGCTCGTCCTCGGGGCGACGGCGACCTGGGCGATCGTGCTCACGATCGGGCTCGCCGGGACGGCGTCGGCCTGGTACTGGGTGTTCTCCCGGCATCTGACCACGAACCGGGTCTCCGCCGCGATCGGCGGCGCGTTCTGCGGGTTCGCCCCGCCGATGATCTCGCACGCCTGCGCGCATCCGAACTTCGTGGTGCTGTTCGTACTGCCGTTCATCGCGCTGAAGGTCATCCAGATCGCGAAGGGACAGCGGCCGGTCCGCAACGGCGTGGTGCTGGGCCTGCTCACCGCGTACCAGATCTTCCTCGGCGAAGAACCGCTGATGATCTTCGCGCTGACGTTCCTGGTGTTCGTCCTCGCGTATCTGATCCCGCGCCGCCGGGAGTTCAAGCCGATGCTGAAGCCGCTCGGGAAGGGCGTCGGCATCGGGGTCGTGATCACCCTGGTGCTGACGGCTTTCCCGCTGTGGTGGCAGTTCTTCGGCCCGCAGAGCTTCCACGAGCTGCGGCACGGCGAGGCGGGCAACGACCTCGCGGCGTTCACCCGCTTCGCGACGCAGTCCGTTTCGGGTGTGCCGTCCGCGGCGGCGGACGTGTCGATGAACCGCACCGAGGAGAACGCGTTCTTCGGCTGGCCGCTCATCGTGCTGATGGTCGTGCTGACGATCTGGCTGTGGCGCGACGTCGTGGCCCGCGCGTTCGCGATCACGATGTTCGTCATGGCATGGCTGTCGATGGGCGTGCAGCTCATGATGGTCAAGGAGGAGACCGGCATCCCCGGGCCGTGGAAGTGGTTGTCCGGTCTGCCTTTCCTCGACTCGATCCTCGAATCACGGCTCGCGATGGGCTGCCTGCCCGCCGTCGGCGCTTTGCTCGCGATCGCCACTGACCGCGTGTTCGCCGCCGCGGCGAAGCAGCCCGATTCCGACGCCGTGAACGGTTCGCGGCGGCTGCCGCTGCGGCTGATGTGGATCGGCGCCGTGGTGGCCGTGCTGCTCCCGATCGCGCCGACCGAACTCGTGGTCAAACCGCGCCCGTCCTCGCCGTCGTTCTTCGCCGACGGCACCTGGCGCACCTACGTCGCCCCAGGCGGCTCGCTCGTCCCGGTGCCGCTGCCGAGCACCGGCGAAGCCGAGCCGCTGCACTGGCAGGTCGACGCCGGGCTCGGCTATCCCATGCCCGAGGGCTATTTCGTCGGCCCGCAGAGCAAGACCGACAAGCGTGGGCGCTACGGCGCCGACCCGCGCCCGACGTCGAAGATCTTCGAACAGGTCGAGCGCACCGGCCAGGCCTGGCCGGTCAGCGAGGCCGACCGGACGCGGGCGCTCGAAGACCTGCGAGCCTGGAACGCCGACGTCCTCGTGCTCGGCCCCCGCGACCACGCCGACGTCCTGCGGTCCACTGTGGACCTTCTGCTGCGCAAGCCGGCGGAGTTCGTCGGCGGCGTCTGGGTCTGGGACGTCCGCCCGCTGACGGCCTGACTCCTCCTTTCGAAGCGGCAGCGACGGGTGTCCGCGGAGTTACGCGCGCTGCGGATCGAGCGGGGCGTCACCTGTCTGGAGGTCGCCGATGCGCTCGGGTGCTCGGAAAGCAAGATCAGCCGCATGGAGACCGGGGTCCGTGGTCTCTACCCGGACGAGGTCTCGGCGATCCTCGGCTTCCTGCGCGTGCCTGCGGACAAACGCAAGGAGTTGCTCGACTTGCTGCGCCGAGGCGAGGAACGCAACGGGCACGAGGTCAGCGGTGCGATGTCACCGATGTGGGCGGAATTGATCCGCTTCGAGCAGGACGCTGTCGCTATCAGGAACTACGAGCCGCTGATGATCCCCGGGCTGGCGCAGACCTCTGACTACACGCGTGCGTTGATGTGGCGTCTCAACCCGGGACTTTCCGAAGCCGATGTCGAGAAGCGGGTGTCGCTGCGGCGTAGCCGCCAGCGGATACTCAACAGGCGTGGTGCTCCGGACGTGCAGTTGATTGTCGAGGAAACGACCTTGCGGCGCACCGTTGGTGATACGAGCATCATGCGTGCGCAGCTTGAGCATCTGCTGGCGTTGAACCGGCGATCCACTGTCACGGTGTGCGTGGTGCCCTTCTCCGTGGGGGCGCATCCCGGGCATGAAGGGCCGGTGATGTTGCTGGATTACCTTGCCGAGCCGACCTTCGCCTACGCCGAGACACGCGCGTTGAACAGCTTTCTCGAGGACGGCAGCCCGGTCGACCGGATCAAGTCCGCTTGGCGGCAGATCTGCTCTGTGGCACTGTCGGTCGAAGACTCCGCCCGGCTCATCGCCCGCGTCATCGGCGACTTGACGACAGCTGAGGAACGCGCATCATGAAGGACGGTGTCCGTGACACCAAGGACCGCGACGGTGGCACGCTGATTCTCCCGGCCACCGCCTGGTCTGCCTTCCTGCACGCCCAGCGCTGATCTAGGTCCGTAGATGGATGGTGTTACGTCGCGGCGTACGGGTGGCGTCCAGCCACGTGGGCGGTACGAACTCCGGTAGCCCGTCGCTGGCGATCCGGACTTCCCATTCGGAGTGGTGGATTACCTTGTGGTGCACGGAACACAGCAGCACGAGATTGTCCACTTTGGTCTCGCCATGGTGTGCCCAAAACACGACATGATGCGCCGTACAACGGTAAGCAGGGGCATTACAGCCCGGGAAGGCACAGCCGCCGTCGCGGCGAATCAGCGCCCGGCGGATGGCCGGAGTGGCCAGTCGCTGTGCCCGGCCGACGTCGAGGGGCTCGCCGTGGGAACCCAGGACCATGGGGATGATCTTGGCGTCGCAGGCGAGTCGTCGCGCCTCGGCTGCGGTGATCTCGCCGAGCAGGTCAAGAGTCGCCTGCCCCATCCCGGTCCGTAGTTCCTTAAGCCCGACAGTCACGACAATGTGGGTGGCTTCCCCGGCCTGCGTCGGCAGGTCGGGGTGTTCGGACCACATCCGCACCAGTTCGGAGAACGCGCAGCCACGTCGCTCCCACTGGGTACGTGTGTCGCGGCCTTCTTCCTCGGTGGCCGGACGGGGTTTGGCGAGTGGATCCAGCATCGCTTGCAGGCGCGCGGAGGTCTCGTCGTCGACGCGTGCTTTGATCTGATGCCCGCCGTCGCGGTGCGGGGCGATGGAGAACTCGGGCTGGAACGGTTTCGGGTCCCGGGTTTTCGGCTCTTTCCCGTCGGGGTCGAGCTGGGCGAGCAGGCGTCGTCCGGCGGCGCGGATCTCCCGGGGTCCGGCCGAACGGGCCAGCTCGGCCAGGATTTTCTCCGCCTGCTCCCGATCCTGCACCGATACGGTCTTGGGAAGCTTGTCCAGCACCCGCAGGATCTCGTCGATCTGCGCGGCACCGACCGCACCTTCCACGGCAGCCTGCGCGGTCGCCGGAGCCTGCGGCAGCTGCTCCCCGCTTGTGAGATCACGGGTGCCGTTCAACGCCAACGCCCGCGCCACCCGAGCCTTCGCTTCGGCATAGGGGATGTTCAGTGTTTCCTGCAAAAGCCGGGTGAGGTTTCCATAGCCGGTGGTATCGCGCACCCCGCGACGTTCCAGCTCGGCCATGATCTCGCCCTGGACGGCCGCCTCACGCCGTTGTACGCGCTCGCTGTCGAAGAATCTGTCGAGCAGGCAGCCGACATCCTCGCGCCACCACTCGGTGCGCGATTCCTGGGTGCTGCCGCTGGTACTCACAGCATCGACTTTACCCCGATTCTCGAACATGTGTTCTACACGATCGAGTGTAGCTGCAGGTGTCAGATCAGCTTTCCGGGGCGTTCGGTGCGAGGGTCCGTGGTTTTCGCCCGCATCGTGACTGTCCTCGCGGCCTGCCTCTAACGGCTGAACAGCCGTGTCGGGTGATCGACGGGTCAGCGTTGCGCACGACAGCGAATCCAGTTGCTCCGCATAATGCGCCTGATGATCACCTCGCTCGATGACGCGTGCCGGCTACTGAGAGCGGTACCGCAGCTTGGCTTTGTGTCGCGCCCGTACATGCTGCTGCGCACCGGGTGCATCTCGGTCGTGCTGAGCAGTGAGCAGGCTGATGTCGGCTGGGCGCGGCACTTCGATGCGGTCGATCGCTTGGTCTCGAGCCTTCCCGCGCTGGTCGGGGATCGCCGACGGGGGCGGGAACTGGGCTTTGCCTCGTACCTGGCCGTACAGCCGAAGTGGGTGAGGGCGCTGGAAGGCCTTGGTGCTCTCCCCTCGCCCCCGCGTCCCCGGCCGTCTTCCGCGGTGCTGGAGGACAAAACCGCCATGCGCCCCTGGCTGCGTGCGCTGGGGCTTTCGACGCCTGCCGACACGGTCGTCAGCACGCTCGACTACTGCGGGCTGCGTAACCGTTCCGGCAGCAGGTTCGTCGTGCAGGCTCCAATCGGTTCCACCGGTGCCGGTACCTACCTGGTCGCCGACGAGCAGTCGCTGACCCGGATCCCGTCGGGTGGGCCCTGGCTGGTCAGCCTACGCAGGCGACGTCTCGGTCAACTACCGCGCCGCCAGCCTGCTGCCGCCTGCCGTACTGGAACGCGGTCAGGAGGCGATGGAGCGGATCGGCGAAGGCCTGGTCAAGCTCGGCTACGTGGGTTTTTCGGAGCGGACTTCGTCGCCGCCGGCGACGCGCTGATCGCCCTGGAGCTCAACTGCCGGCTCCAGGGCTCCACCTGGCTCCTCTGCGAGCTCGAACTCGCGCAGCGGCAACTGCCCACCCAGCTGCGGCACATCCTGGAGCCTCACGGCCACCCCACTGCGGCCAAGTCCGTGCTCGACCCGCAGGACGCCGCCCTGCTGACCATCCGTCACACAGGAGCGCCCGGGAAAGTGGTGCTTGCTCCGCGCACCGGCGTGTACGCGGTCGACGGTGCCGGGCTGCGGTGGCGGAGGGAGGGCTTCGGCCTGTTGGAGTGCGGGCCGGACGAGTGCGTCCTGCTGCATCTTCCACGCCCCGGCACACTGGTCGGCCCTGGAACGCCACTGGCCCGGCTGGTCAGCCGCCGGGCACTGACCACCGCGGATGGCACTGCGCTCGATTCCCACGGCTGCCGGCTGGTGGGCGCGCTCTATACGATGTTCGAGGTCGAGCCGATGGTCGGGGCCGAGTGGCGCTGACCGGTCCGCTCTGGCTGAGGGTGGCCGAACTCGCGGATTTGGACACACTGGCCCGGTGGCGGGCGGAAGCGGCGGCGTGGATCGCGCACGAGCACCAATCCATCCAGTGGTCCAAGCCGTTCAACGCGCAACAGGCCCGCTCGTGGATCGAGCAAGGCGCCACCGTGATGGCGATGCTCGAACCGGGTGGTGAGCCGGTGGCCAGCCGCACCGTCCTGCCCGTCGGCGACCCCTTCCTGTGGACACCCGAGGAACGGGCGGCTCCGGCGCGGTACCTGGCGAAGCTCGTCGTCGACCGCCGGTACGCGGGCTGGGGGATCGGCTGCCTGCTGACCGACTGGGCCCGGCGGCGCGCCCACCGGGCAGGTGCCGAGATCGTCCGGATCAACGTCTGGACCGACAATCCCGGCCTCCACGCCTACCATCGCCGCTACGGGTGGCTCTGGGTCAGAACCGTGCCGGGCCACACCTCCGGTGCGCTCTTCGCCATGCCCGCTCTCGACGACCCGTTCGCCCCCTGTGTGCAGGAACTCGGCACGATCGTCCTCCCTGGCGACTGACCGGTGCCCTCCGAGCAGTCGCCGACGTCGACGAATGAGCACTCCGACGCTGAGTACCACGCGCCCCTGTGCAGACAAATACGGCACGTTCCAGTATTGCCCGCTACCGGTGTAGCGCGAGGGCACGAACCCCGGCGCGTAGAAGACGACAGAAAGGCCTGTCCGGCTGCGACGACAACAGCTGACCGAAGCGCAGGCCTCAGCCGGCGGAAGCGGTGGCCTACGACAAGTACGCGTGGCCGTCACAGTCGTCTTGTGTGACCGACCACGATATCTGTCACATGTCCACGACAATTGTCATCGGACACGTCGATGGAGCGGACGATCCGCAGTGGTTTCGTTCGCGAGATGCCGAGATGCGACCGCGCTTCTCCGTGACAACCGACCGCACCCGGTTCGGCGGGGAGGCTTGTGTTCGCGTGGCCCGACCGCGCTCGATCTCCGGCTCGTGAGACGAGCACACTCTGCTTTTCCTCGCTCCCTGCCGCCTTTGGCTGCTGCGAAGGAACAGGTCCTACGGGATCACCACGTAGCCAGTCGGTGGACCACCAACAGCAGGCGACGCACCGGGAGAACATGTTCCAGATCTGCATGTGCGGACCGATCATAGTGCCGGCGATCGAACGTCCTGTCATGCCGACGAGTGTGCGTGTACTCGATGAACGTCGGCTGTCAGAACGTGCGGAGTTCCGGCGGCGGCGATTCGGTTTCGACGACCAGTTGTGCCATCTTGGCGTGGGTCGCGGTTCAGGTCCGGTAGGTGCTTCCGGCTGCCTGGACGAAGGCGCGAACCAGCGGGTTGCGGCTGGTCTTCGGCCAGGCCACGACGATCTCGCTCGGCGGGTGGCCGGTCAGCGGGACGACGAGCAGCCCGGCGGGCAGTGGCTGGTCGACCGGGGCGAGTGCCGAGGTCCCGTTCCATACGACCGCCTGCAGGCATTCCTGGATGGTTCGCATGACCGGCGAGGCGTCGTCGTGCGCTCCGCCGGTCCAGTAGGCGGTCCACACCGGATCGGTGCCGTCCGGCAGCCGGACCCACCGGCGGCCGGCCAGGTCGGCCGCCGACACCGAGTCGTGGCGGGCGAGCGGGTCGTCGCTCCGCACCACCACCCCGACCGGCACCGAGCGCAGCGCGTGCGTCCGGATCCCGGTGCTGTCGAAGGGGGCGCGGGTCAGTGCCACGTCGACCAGTCCGGCGCGCAGTCCCGCCGTCGGGTCGCCGAGATCGGCTTCGTGGATGCTGACGTCCACGTGCGGGTGGCGTTCCCGGAACAGCGGGACCAGCCGCCCGCTGGCGTGCTCGGCCGTGTCCGCGAGCGTCCCGACCGTCAGGTGCGCCGCTCCCGCCGCGGCGGCCACCCGGCCGGGAATCCGGTCGGCCTGCCCCAGCAACGCGGCGGCTTCGTCGTACAGCACCGTCCCGGCGGCGGTGAGGGTGACGCCCTTCGGGGTGCGCTCGAACAGGATGACGCCGAGTTCGCCCTCGAGGTGCCGGATCGCCCGGCTGAGCGGCGGCTGCGCCATGTGCAGGCGGCTCGCTGCCCGGCCGACGTGGCGCTCCTCGGCCACCGCGACGAAGTACCGGAGCGTGCGCAGATCCACCCCGGCACGATACCCGTACGGTATCGAACCGACGAAAACGGTCTTGGACCCGCGGGCGGCCCCGCGCCGAGAATCGGAGGTGGAAATCCTGAAGTGAAAGGAAAAACCGATGCCCACTCCGAAGCTCAAGATCGGCTGTTTCCCGTACGACACGACACGGTCGTTGTTCGACGGGACCGTGCCTGCCGGCGACCTCGAGTACACGATGGACACCGCCGCCACGCTGCCGGAGATCTTCGAACGGCTGATTCGCGGGAACGAGTTCGACATCGCCGAACTGGGCCTGACGTTCTACCTCCGGCTGCTGGAGCCGGATCTGCCGTTCGTGGCACTGCCGATCTTCCCGAACCGGGTGTTCCGGCACTCGTGCGTCTTCGTCAGCACCCGTTCGGGGATCACGGAACCACGTGATCTCGTGGGCAAGACGATCGGAGAGTTCGGCACCTACGGCCAGGATTCGGGGGTGTGGGCCAAGGGGATCCTGATGGACGAATACGGGTTCGAGCCGGAACGGAACCGCTGGCTGATCGGCGGCCTCGAACACCCCTCCGCCCCCTTCGGCTTCATTCCCCACCCGCACCCGAACGACATCGAGGTGTCCGAGGCACCCGAAGGGAAAACGCTGAGCGACATGCTCGACGCGGGCGAGATCGACGCCTTGTTCTCCGCCAACGTCCCGCAATGCGTGCTCGACCGATCCCCGAACGTCGCCCGCCTGTTCCCCGACTTCGAACCACTGGAACGCGACTACCACCGGCGCACCGGGGTCTTCCCGATCATGCACACGATCGTCGTGCGGCGGGACCTCCTACGAGAGCACCCCGGTCTCGCCCATGACGTCTACCGCACCTTCACCGCGGCCAAAGACGCGGCCGCCGACCGCTACCGCCGCGACCGCAGGCTCTACCAGGTCCCGACCATGGTCCCGTGGATGCACGCGCTGGTCGAGCGCAATGACGAGCAGTTCGCCGCGGACTGGTGGCCCTACGGCATCTCGGCCAACCGCGTCACCCTCGACACGTTCCTGCGCTACCACTACGAACAGGGCCTGCCCTCGCGACAGTGGAAGGTCGAGGAGGTCTTCGCGCCGGAACTGCTCGACACCTGACCTCCGACCCCGGCAGACCGCCGTGCCCTCGGCGTCGACGACCACGACCTTTGACCTGCTCAAACCGCGCACGCCTCCGCGTCGCGTCCCAACGCACTCTTCTGCCGCTGAGCGGGTGTTCGGGTCTCAGTACTTGTTCGGCGGCGGGATCGCCTTGCCAGGCGGCAAGGCGATCGCAGGACGAGCACGAGTTTGCCTGTCTGCCTGAAACGTCGATACAGACGTCGCTCGGTGATATCAAGAACGCGACGTCACCTTGTGCGTAGTTCCGGTGGGCCGCATTCCTTCCCCTGCCGCCGGCCGGCTAGTTCGCTGGAGCCTGGGGCGTCTGGTCGGGCGTGGAACCGATGACTCGCAGCCAGATCTCGGCGCAGGTATCGGTTGCCGCGCGCAGGTCGCGGGGGCGAGCTGAGGCCCAGTAGAAGGTCCGCTCGGTCATCCAGCAGAGTCCGCGGGCCAAGGCGGCGGCACCGACGGGCCCCGGCACATCCGGGACGCCTGCGCGGGCCAGGACCTGGGTCATCGCTTCGGCGTAGGAGCCGAGCGTTTCCTTCCACAGTTCGCCGATCTCCGGGATGACCGGGGCGAAGTCCACGGCGGCGCGCATCACAAGGCCATGCTCACGCCACTGCTTCGCCGTACGCCGCAAGGCTTCGCGGACGATGTCCGCGGGGGCGGAGCCGGTGTCGCCGGCGGCCCCGAGCGCGTCCTCGCGCAATACGGCGACCGTGCGCGCCACCAGTGCGGCGAGCACTTCGTGCTTCGAGCCGAAGTAGAAGTACAGGGACGCACGCGAGATACCGGCTCCCTTGGCGATGGTCTCCACCGTGATCGACTCGACGCTCTCGTGTTCCAGCAGCGCTTCGGCCGCGTCGAGGATCGCCTGCTCGCGCAGGTCACCCTTGCTCGGGGTCGAGCGCCGTCTCCGAGACGTGCCAGTTTTCGCTGACGCCACGGGGCGACCGTACATCATGGTCTGTCCGTGGACGTGACATCGAGAAAACCCGACGTCACGTCCACCTCAGCGGCGGGCACCCGGAGTCCGATGTGCGCGCCAGTCCTCCGGGTCATGCGGAATCCACACTTCGGCGCCGGTCTCCGCCGCGATCGCCTTGAGCCGCCGGATCGAGGCGATCGCGCGCGGGTGGTCGTGGTCGATCGGCATCGGCAGCTCGTGCTCCCACGCGTGTCGCAGGTGCACGGTATCCGCGGTGAGCAGCACCGTGCGGGTGGGCAATGTGACGAGCAGTGCGGCGTTGCCTGGTGTGTGGCCGGGAGCGTGCACGATCTTCACGGAGCCGTCGCCGAACACATCGGCGTCCCCGTCGAACTCGCACCAGCCGGTGAGCCCGGCGAAGTCCTCGGCGCGGCAGGCCCGCAACTCTCCCTCGGCATGGGCGTGGACGTGCTCCAGCTCGCCCGCCCCGAGATGGCGCCGCGCGTGCGGGAACAGGCTCAAGCCACCGGTGTGGTCGAAGTGCCCGTGGGAGACGACCACGTGAGTCACGTCGGAGCAGGCGTACCCGATCGCCGCCAGCTGCCGGTCAACGGTCGACGCCGGCGCCGCCGGTCATCAGGTCCCCGCGTGCCATCGTCAGCGTCGCGCCTTCGAGAGCGTGGAGCCGGTTCGCTGTGGCGGCCACGGTCAGCTCGACGCGATCTGGTGGCCGTCGGGGAAGTCCGTCGAGTGCGACAGCTCCTCCCACTCGCGCAGGTCGGTCTCCACGGCCGCGCGGCCGGCCGCGACCAGACGCAGCGCGTCCGAACCGAGCACGAGGTGCACCGGTGGGTTGTCCGATTCGATGACCTTCAGGATCGCTTCGGCCGCCTTGGCCGGGTTACCCAGCTGGTTGCCGCTCGCCGCCGGGCGGGCGGCGCGGATCGGTTCGAACAGCTCGTCGTAGTCCTCGATCGTCCGGTCGGTGCGGACCATGGAGCTGCCTGCCCAGTTGGTGCGGAACGAGCCGGGCTCGATGAGTGTGACGTGCACGCCGAAGCCGGCCACCTCCTTGGCGACGGTTTCGAGGATGCCTTCGACCGCGTATTTGCTGCCGCAGTAGTAGGCGAGCCCTGGCACTGTCATCAGCCCGCCCATGGAGCTGACCGCGAAGATGTGCCCCGTGCGCCGCTTGCGCATGGACGGCAGGACGGCCTGCACTGTCGAGGCGACGCCGAACACGTTGGCGTCGAACTGGGCGCGCAGCTCGGAGATCGGCGACTCCTCGAAGACTCCCTCGTGGCCGTAGCCGGCGTTCGCGATCAGGACGTCGATCGGCCCGACGGCCGACTCCGCTTCACGCACCACGGCCGGCACGGCCCGGTCGTCGGTGACGTCGAGTTGTCGCGCGTGGGCGCGGCCCGGGGCGAGCCCTTCGAAGGCTTCGACGTCGGCCTGCTTGCGGACCGTGCCGATCACGGTGTGCCCGGCATCGAGCGCCCCTTGCGCGAAGGCCCGGCCAAGGCCGCTGCTGACACCGGTAATGAGGAAGATTCGTGCAACCATGCCAGTACTCTACACATCGTCGACTTAAATCAACACTGTGTCGACTAGCATGTGGGCTCGCCGCACGCCGGCGCAGCGGAATCGAGCCTGGTCCAGCCCGAACGTTGGCGGAGGCGCTCGACATGATTACGTACAACCTGTCGCAACCCGGCTCGCAGCGCCCAGATGCCTGGCCGTCTAAAAGCGTGACGGCGTTGGAGGCGACGCCGAGCGCGGCGAACTTTGCAGAACCCGTTGGTGACAACAAGCTTGGTCAGCCGGTGACAGCCGACGTGGTCAGCCATTCCCCAATATCCAGCTCAGACTTGGCCCCAGCGGCAGATATCGTGGTCAATCACAGTCGTCTTGGCCGGGTAGCTTGGACGTGCCGGCCTAGTGGTTCAGGGCACCGGCACCGGTTCCGGGATTGGTGCCCCGTCGCAGCTGTCGTTGGCGGGCACTCCGGTCTCGAAGAATCGGGCCACTTTGCTCGCGCAGGGCAGGTTTGCCAGTGAGCCGTGGATGTCGTCCTGCACGGTGAGCACCGTGCCTCCGATGCGCTGACGCATTTCCCATGCGCCGGTGTAGGGGGTCACGGATTCGTGCCGGTGCCCGATGATCTGCAGGTCGCTGCGGCCGGGACGGTAGTCGAAGTTCTTCCCGGCGTAGGGCCACTGCGCGCAGCTGCCGGCGTAGACCGGCACATCCGCGGTGGACATCGGGTACTGCTTGCGCAGTGCGCTGAACTCCTGCCATACGTGGTCCAGATCGCGGGTTCCGGTGGTGTCGGCGCAGTTGATTCCGTGCTGCACGAACCGGTTGAGCGTGTACGGGCGCTTCTCGTCCCAGCCGAACCCGGCCGTGGTCGCCGCGTTGGGCTGCTGCGCGGGCGGGTTCTTCCCGGCCCGCACGGCGGCCAGCGCCGAGGCGCCGTAGCCCCAGTCCGGCGAAAGGGACGAGGCCATGTTCCGCGCCCAGGTGTCGTTCAGCTCGAGTGTCTGGCCGTTCACCACGACGGTGCGCGGGTGGGCTTTGAGTTCGGCGCTGAGCGCGAGTTCGGTCGCGTACACCTGGTCCCCGGTCGTGCCGAGGTGGAGCACGGCGTCGCGTTCGGCCATCCAGCCGGCGAACCGGAGCAGGTTGTCGTTGCGGGCTTTCGTCTCGTCCGCCTCGAAGTGGTCGAGATCCATGTCCGGGGGCAGCACCGAATCGATCGCCATCCGCCCGACATGGTCGTCGAACAGGCTTCGGTAGGCCGCGCCAAGGCCGGTGCCCCAGGAAATGCCGAAGTAGTCGATCTTCCGCTCGCCGAGGGCTTCCCGGACCCGGTCCAGATCCCGCGCGATGGTCTCGACGCCGAGGTGGGCGGCGAACTCCGGGTCCTTGGCCGCACAGCCGCCGTAGATGTCCGAATGCCAGGTGATCCAGGTGACCAGATAGTCCTTTTCGGACTGTCCGGGCTGCGGCCGTGGTTCACCGCCGAGGCCCTGGCAATCGACCTGCCCGCTGAACCCGGTGCCACGAGGATCGAAGCTCACCAGGTCGTAGTACTTGCCCAGCTCGCCGAGCTTGCTGGTGCGGATCAGCTCGGGCATCGACATCCCGGTGCCGCCCGGTCCGCCCGGGTTCAGCATCAGCACCCCGCGCCGGTGCGCCGGATCGGACGCCGGGATCCGGTCCACCGCCAGCTGCAGCGACCGGCCGTCCGGCCGGGCGTAGTCGACCGGCACGGTCACCGTCGTGCATTCGGCGCTCGTACCGGCCTGCTTCGGCCACGACGGTGCAAGCTGCGTGCACGGCGTCCAGGTTGGCGACGCCTGCGCCGC
Source organism: Amycolatopsis sp. NPDC059027 (assembly GCF_042739735.1). Classification (NCBI taxonomy): domain Bacteria; kingdom Bacillati; phylum Actinomycetota; class Actinomycetes; order Pseudonocardiales; family Pseudonocardiaceae; genus Amycolatopsis; species Amycolatopsis sp. NPDC059027. Next base: position 58,055 of record NZ_JBHYIK010000058.1, read on the forward strand.
CTCGGCCGGCACGGTGAGCCCGAGTGCCGCTACCGCCGCGCCGGCTATCGCCACCATCTTCCGCAGGACCATTCCCATCCTCCTCAACTCGAACCCACCACCGATACGGCACCGCGAACTACTTCCGCGCCACGGACCCGGAAACCCGGCAGCCGACCCGGCCAGCGGCTTTCGCCGGGATAGTCGAGGGAGGCAGGACGCCGGGTTTCCCTCCGGCGTATTTATGACCAAGGACACATTCACGATGGCGCGCAGTGGAGGCACTCAGGGGGTGATAGGACGGACGTTCCTGTCACAGATGGCGTTACGACAAGGAGCGGTGGCGGTCGCAAGGGCAGGCCCAGATCGATGATCAGATGATCGGCAAGAGGCGCTTCAGGCGACGATGTGGGCTGCGAGCCGATCGGCAACGCTGCTCGGCTCGCGTCCGAGGAGTTCGGCAAGCAGGGGGTCGGCTTCCGCGAAGTAGCCCGCGCGGCTGGCCTGGTACCAGGTGAGCAGGAGCCGGGTCGTCTGCTCCGGGACGCCGAGCGTGATCTGGTTGGTAACCCACTGTTCGTCGTCCAGGACGACGCGCTTGATGGTGCGGCCGGTGAGGTCGGTGGCGATCTTGGCGAAATCGTCGAAGGTGACGGCGGTCGGCGCGGTGAGCGTGACCGGGCCGTCGAAGGAGCGGTCGCCGGCGAGGATGATCGCAGCGCCCTCGGCTACGTCGGCGCGATCGGTATACGGCACGGGACCGTCTGCCGGTTGGGCGATCTCTCCGGTCTGCTGCCACGGGCCGAGCACCTGGTCCAGTGGGCCGTAGGCGCCGTTGCGCAGTGCTGTCCAGGCCACCCCGGACTCGGCGAGGATCGCCTCGGTGGCAACGTGGATTTCCGACGGCCGGTACGGATTGCCGGGGACGGCGGCCTGCTGGCTCGTGTAGAGGATCCGCCGGGCGCCCGCCGCGACGGCGGCCTCGATGGCATCGCGATGCAGGCTGACCAAGTCGGCCGCCGGGTCGTTGCCGGAAATCAGAAGTACCTGCTCGGCGCCGGCGAAGGAGTCGCGCAACGCGGCCGGATCCTCGAAGGAGCCCTGTCGCACCCGGACGCCGCGGTCGGCGAAGTGCTGCGCCTTGGCGACGTCACGGACGCTGACGCCGATCTGGCCGGCGGGTACGCGCTTGAGAAGGTGCTCGACGGTGGCGCCGCCCAGTCCACCGGTAGCGCCGGTGACAACGATCATGTTCGTGGCCTCTTCCTTGGTGCCCGCACCGCATCTGTCCTGGTGGTGGGCGGAAACCCTAAACTGACCATGTGGGTCAGGTTCGCTTCTGCCGTCGACTGTAGGTAAACTGACCCAGCGAGTCAACTTCCGCCGATGAGCGGCAGCGCGGGACAATGGGAGACGGTGAGGGCCTTGGCCGGTGCGGTGCCATCGGAATCCCGGCTGCGCGCCGACGCCAGGCGCAATTCCGAGCAGATCCGCTCTGCCGCGATCGGCGCGTTCCAGGGGCGGGGTCTGACGGTGCCGCTGGAGGAGGTCGCCAAGGCGGCGGGGGTGAGCAAGGCCACGATCTTCAACCGTTTCGGCGGTCGGATCGGCCTCATCGACGCCGTCATCGAAGAGGTTGTCGCGACGGAGTTGTTTGCCGTCATCGACCACACCCGGACCATTGACGACGTCGGCGAGCGGATCGCGTACTACCTCACCGCGATCCGCGATCTCCAGTACCGCCAGCCGGCCGTCAACGACGTCCTGTTGCAGACGTATCCGCACTCGCGGCAGCTCATGGAGATCTGCCGGGCCGGGAGCGAGATCAACGACGAACTCATCGCGGCGGCGCGGGCCTCGGGCGCACTGCGGCCGGAGTTCACGGCGGGCGACCTCCACGCACTCGTCGTCGACAACGCCCTTGCCCTCAAGCACGGAAAGCGGCCGCCCCGGGACGACTACGATCGCCGCACCGGTTACCTCCTGGACGGAATCCGCGGGCGCCAGTCCGCTTCTGGTGACAGGTAGTTCGGTCAGTCACCGTCGCGAAGCAGGGTCCGGTGGGGCGGGCGGCCATAGGTGGCGCGGTAGTGGTGGGCGAAGCGGCCGGGGTGGAAGAAGCCCCAGCGGGCGGCGATCTCGGTGACGGTGGCCCCGGTGGCGGGGTGGGCGGCCAGCAGTTCCCGGTGTGCCTGCTCAAGACGCGCTTGGCGGAGGTAGGTCATGGGGGTGGTGTCGCGGTGGCGTCGGAAGGCGTGTTGCACGGCGCGGATGGTGACGTTCGCGGCGGCGGCGATGTCGGCGACGTTGATGTCGGTGTCGGCGTGGTCGTCGATGAAGGCGATCGCGCGGCGGAGGGTAGCGGGGTGGGAGTCGTGGCGGTCTTCGATGGTGGGCTCGGTGAGTGTGGTGTTGGGGAAGGTGGTCAAGACGGTGGCGGCCAGCAGCCGGGCGGCGTTGGCGGTCACGAGGGGTTGCCGCATGGCTTCGGGCCGGTCGCGCAGGCCGGTGGTGAGGTAGTCGATCATGGCGTTCAGTTGGTGTGCGGCTGCCTTGGTGACGGGGTGCCAGTCGGTGAACCGGATCGGCTCCGGGTGGAGTGTCTCGGCGGGGGCGGCCAGTTGGTCCGGGGTGGTCAGCGGGAGGGTGGTGGCCTGGACGCCGCCGCCGCGCATTCGCACCCGGACCGGGGCGGCGTCCCCGCTTCTGGCGAAAAGGAAGACTTCGCCGGGGCCGAACTGGTGGTGCGAGCCTGCGTACCAGTGATCCAGGGTCGTGGTGAGGGGGCGGGTGATGAGCAGTACCGGCGTCGGTTCCAGGGTGTAGTCGATCTCGGCGCCGGTCTGCGTCAGGGTGTCCATCGTGAGGATGTCGGTGGCCAGCCGGGTGTAGCGGAGTGAGAAACGGCCCTCGTGGCCGGTCATGCGGATAGGAGTGCCGTAGGCGGTGGTCAGCCGCTCGCTCGCCTGGTCCCGGTCGCGGGTCTCGAACCCCAGATGCGGGGGCAGTATGGCGGCGGCCATGATCAGGACTCCTCGGCACGACAGCAAGACCGGTGACGTGGGGTCCGGCCTTCGCGGTGGTACGGCGAGCAGTCTCCTCGCGCCGACGCGTCCGCAGTGCATCCAGCGGGCACGTCCACGCGGTCGGAGCAACGATGGCTCCGGCATCCGGCAGGCAATGGACCTCAGGAGTCTTCGGGCGAGTCCAGTACCTCGGTGGCCAATCGTTCGAGGTAGCCCGCGAAGCGAGTCCGGTCCGCGGCGGGCCAGTGGCCAACGAGCGCGTCGAACGCTTGCCGCTGGAAGGTCTGTGCCGAGTGCAGGAACTTCCCGGCTTCGTCGGTGAGCTGGAGTGCCGCGCGCCGCGCGTCCCGGCTGGACGTCTCGCGCCGCACGAAGCCGTCGCGGACGGCGTCGGCGATCGGTGCGTGGTGCACGTCACCCGCGCGGGGCACGGAAGCTGTCACATCCTCCGACGCTGTCTCGTCCTCCTCATAACCGCAGGTAAACGAGTTGGAGGAGGCAATCATGCCGCGTATCCCCGCGAAGAAGACCAGCGAAGCCGGGCTCTTCCTCAAGCTGTTCTACAAGATGGCGGGCAAGCGGTACGGCGCCGTGCCGGAGCCGGTCGCGGTCACCGCCCATCACCCGGGGCTGCTGCGGGCGAGCGTGGCGCACGAGATGCTGGTCGAGCGGGCGATGAAGAAGCTCCCCAAGAACGTCTGGGAGCTGGCCGTGTATCGCGTCGCGACACAGCTCGGCTGCTCGTGGTGTGTCGACTTCGGGACGATGCTCCAGCTGCACGGCGGCCTGGACATCGAACGGCTGAAGAAGATCGACGACTACGCCACTTCGCCCGCTTTCGACAAGCAGGAGCGGCTCGCGCTCGCCTACGCGGACGCGATGACGGTGAGTCCGATCACCGTGACCGACGAACAGGTGGCCGAGCTGGAGGCCGAGTTCGGCAAGGAAGGCGTCCTCGAGCTGACGTACCAGATCGCGCTGGAGAACTCGCGCGCCCGGATGAACAGCGCGCTCGGCATCGTCGCGCAGGGGTTCACGTCGGGCGACGCCTGCCAGGTCCCGCTGCCCTGAGGGACATGCGCCCCAATGTGGCGTTCGGTGCGTCCAAC
>NZ_JBHYIK010000059.1:0-31852 GCF_042739735.1 Amycolatopsis sp. NPDC059027
CCTTACGGGCGTCTGACGCCCGTAAGGTGGCCTTAACGGCAGGTGGAGCCTAGGAAGCGAAGCCGCCGGTGCCTGCCCAGTCGAGGGCGAAGGCGGGGACCAGGCCCAGGATCAGGGTGACCAGCACGCCCAGGGTGATCGCGGTGGTGGTGAACGCGCCGGGCACGGTGACCGTCGGGCCGTCCTTCGCGGGTTCGGAGAAGTACATCAGCACGATGACCCGCAGGTAGAAGAACGCCGCGACCGCGCTGAACACCAGGGCCACCACGACGAGCGGTGCCATGCCGTCGGACAGCGCTGCGGAGAACACCACGAACTTCCCGACGAACCCGCTCGTCAACGGGATACCCGCCAGCGCCAGCAACAAGAACGTGAACACCGCGGCCAGCACCGGCGAGCGTTTCGCCAGCCCCGCCCACGCCGAAAGGTGCGTGGCCTCGCCGCTGGAATCGCGCACCAGGCTGATCACGCCGAACGCCGCCAGCGTCGTGAAACCGTAGGCCAGCAAGTAGAACAGCGTGCTCGACAGGCCCTTCTCGGTCATCGCGATCGCACCGACGAGCAGGAAGCCGGCGTGCGCCACCGACGAGTAGGCGACCATGCGCTTGACGTCGGTCTGGGTCAGGCCCAGCACCGCGCCGATCGCCATCGAGATGATCGCGACGGCCCACAGCACCCCGCGCCATTCCCAGCTGGTCGAGGAGAACGCGACCGACAGCACCCGCAGGATCCCGCCGAACGCGGCGACCTTCGTGCACGCCGCCATGAACGCGGTCACCGGGGTCGGCGCGCCCTGGTAGACGTCCGGGGTCCAGGTGTGGAACGGGCCGACCGAGCCCTTGAACAGCAGGCCGACCACGAGCAGCCCGAGCCCGGCGAACAGCAGCGTGTCCGAACGGTCCGAGCCCGCGGCGGCGTTGGCGATGTCGGCCAGCTTCACGGAGTTCGCGTAGCCGTAGAGCAGCGCGAGTCCATAAAGGAAGAACGCCGAGGAGAATGCCCCGAGCAGGAAGTACTTGACCGCCGACTCCTGCGAGAGCAGGCGACGCCGACGCGCCAGGCCGCACATCAGATAGAGCGGCAGCGAAAGCACTTCCAGCGCGATGAACATCGTGAGCAAGTCATTGGCCGCGCAGAACGCCATCATGCCGCCGAGCGCGAACAGTGTCAGCGGGAACACCTCGGTCTGCATGCCGGTCGACCCGGCCTGCGCGCGGTCCTGCACGGTGCCCGGCCGGATTCCGGCCTGCGCCACGAAAGCACCGCCCGGCTCGACCGAACGGTCCGCGATGAGCAGCACCGAACCCAGGGCCAGCAACAGCAGCGTGCCCCACAGGAACAACGCGGGGCGGTCCACCGAGATGGCCTTGCTGAACGTCGTCACGCCGTTCTTCGGCGCGGAAGAGCTGACGTAGATGACCAGCGAGATCCCCGCCGCGGCGATGCCCACAATGGACAGGAACACCTGCGACGGCCAGCGCATGTGCCGGGGCAGGAACGCCTCGAACAGCACGCTCACACAGGCGACGCCGAAGATGATCAGTACCGGCAGCACGGCCGCGTAGTCGATCGACGGCGTCTGCAGCTGTTGCGGCGCCTGCGTCAGAACGATGTCGAGCACGGTTACTTGCCTCCGTTAACCGCAGACATGGTCTGCTGCACCGACGGGGTGATCGTGTCGAGCACCGGTTTGGGGTAGAAGCCCAGCCCGATGATCAGCACGACCATCGGCGCCAGGATCGCGATCTCCCGGCCGCCGAGGTCCTTAATGAATTTTTTCGCGCCCAGCTCCGGCGCGATCGCCGTACCCGGTCCACCACCGGCACCGACAAGCGCGTCACCGCGAACCGGGCCGGTCATGATGCGCTGGTAGAGCCAGAGCACGTACGCCGCGGCGAGCACCATGCCGACGGTGGCGATGATCGCGTACACCGGGTGGTCCACAAAGGACCCCAGCAGGACGAGGAACTCGCTGACGAACGAGTTCGTGCCCGGCAGGGACAAAGTGGACAGACCGGCCAGCAGCAGCATCCCGGCCAGCAGCGGGGTCACCTTCGACATACCGCCGTAGTCCGAGATCTTCGTCGACCCGCCGCGCACCACGATCATGCCGATGACCACGATCAGCATGCCGGTGGCGAGGCTGTGGTTGAGCATGTACGACACGGACCCGGCCATGGCCTGCTCGTTGAAGGCGAAGATGCCCAGCGCGATGAAGCCGAAGTGGGCGATCGAGACGTAGGCGATGAACCGCTTCATGTCCCGCTGCCCTGCCGCGAGGATCGATCCATAAAGGACACCCGCGACGCCGAGCACGAGGACCAGCGGCGCCAGCTGTTTGCTCGCCTCCGGGAACATCGGCAGGCAGTACCGCAGGAACCCGAACGTGCCGACCTTGTCCAGCACGCCGACCAGCAGCACCGCGACGCCGATCGGGGCCTCGCCCGCCGCGTCGGGCAGCCAGGTGTGGAACGGCACCAGCGGCGCCTTGATGGCGAACGCCAGGAAGAACCCGAGGAACAGCCAGATCTGCGTCCCGGTGGGCGCGTCCCGAACCACGGTGACCAGCGTGGCCCAGTCGAACGTGCCCTTGCCGAGCTTGTCCGAGGCCAGCGAGTACGCCCCGATCGCCGAGGCCAGCATGATCAGGCCGCCGAGGAACGAGTACAGGAAGAACTTCACCGCCGCGTACTGCCGGTTCGCGCCGCCGTAGCCGCCGATGAGGAAGTACATCGGGATCAGCATGATCTCGAACAGCACGTAGAACAGGAAGACGTCGGTCGCGGCGAACACGCCGATCGTCAGCGCCTCCTGCAGCAGGATCAGCGACAGGAACCCGCCCGCGCTGCGCCCGGCCGGGAGCTTGTCGGTGACGCCCAGCGCGCCGACCACGATCGGCACCAGCAGCGCGATCACCGCGATCATGATCAGCGAGACGCCGTCGGTGCCGAACGAGATGTGGATGCCGAATCCGGGGATCCAGTCCATTGAGGACACCTGCTGCAGCCGCGCACCGGACGGCGAGTAGCTCGCCCAGAACGGGATGATCAGCAGGAATTCCACAATGGACAGCGCGAGCGCGGTGCGCAGCGCGAGCCGGTCGTTGGCCTTCATCGTGGCCACGACCACCGCCCCGACGACCGGCAGCAGGATGAGTGCGAGAAGCCAAGTCATCAGGAGAACCTCACCAGCAGGAGAGCCACGAGAAGCAGGAACGTGCCGCCGAGCATGGACAGCGCGTAGGACCGGACGAACCCGGTTTGCAGCCGCCGCAGCCGTCCGGACCCGCCGCCGAGCGCGGCGGCCAGCCCGTTGACCGCGCCGTCCACGCCGCGGTTGTCGACGTAGACCAGCGCGCGGGCGAGCCAGGTGCCGGGCCGGGCCACCACGGCTTCGTTGAGCGCGTTGCCGTAGAGATCCTTACGCGCGGCCTTGGTGACGACCGAGACCCGCTCGGGGCGTTCGACCGGGACGTCCCGGCGGAAGATCAGCCAGGCGATCAGGACACCCAGCAGCGAGAGCACGACCGCCGCGACCGAGATGACCCACGCTTCGACCGGCAGGTGATGAGTCTCGACGGTTTCGCCGACCGACGGAGCGAGCCACTCGGTGAACCGGTGGCCCAGCGCAAAGAACGCGCCCGCGCCGACCGAGCCGACCGCGAGGATCGCCATCGGGACCCACATGACCGGCTTCGACTCGTGCGGGTGGAAGTCGCGGCCGTCCTCGCTCTTGAGGTCCTTCCAGCGTGCCTTGCCGTGGAAGGTCATCACCATCAGGCGCGTCATGTAGAACGCGGTGAGCCCGGCGCCGAGCAGCGCCGCGCCGCCCATCACCCAGCCGCGCCAGCCGCCCTGGCCGAGCGCCGCCTCGATGATCGCGTCCTTGGTGAAGAAGCCGGACAGCGGCGGGATGCCGATCAGCGCGAGGTAGCCGAGGCCGAAGGTCGCGTAGGTGATCGGCATCTTCTTCGCCAGGCCACCGAACTTGCGCATGTCGACTTCGTCGTTCATGGCGTGCATGACCGAACCGGCACCGAGGAACAGCCCGGCCTTGAAGAAGCCGTGCGCGACCAGGTGCATGATGCCCAGCGCGTACGCCACTGGGCCGAGGCCGACCGCCAGCATCATGTAGCCGATCTGGCTGACCGTCGAATACGCGAGGACTTTCTTGATGTCGTCGTAGGCACAGCCGACGATGCATCCGATCAGCAGCGTCACCGTGCCGACGAGTGTGACGATGAGCCGCCCGTCCTCGGTGGCGTTGAAGATGACGTTCGAGCGGGCGACCAGGTAGACACCGGCGGTGACCATCGTTGCCGCGTGGATCAGGGCCGACACCGGCGTCGGACCCTCCATCGCGTCGGGAAGCCAGGCCTGAAGCGGGAACTGACCGGACTTACCGCAGGCGCCGAGCAGCAGGAGGATCGCCATCGCGGTGATCGCCGCCGGCGGGAACTTGCCCGCGCTCACCGCGTCGAAGACCTGCGCGTAGCCGGTGGAGCCCGAGTACTTGAACATGATGAAGATCGCCAACGCGAGCCCGACGTCCCCGACGCGGTTCATCAGGAACGCCTTCTTCGCCGCGGTGGCGGCGGAGTTGCGGCCCTGGTACCAGCCGATGAGCAGGTAGGACGCGAGGCCGACGCCTTCCCAGCCGAGGTACAGCGTCACGAAGCTGTTGCCCAGCACCAGAACCAGCATCGAGGCGACGAAGAGGTTCAGGTACGCGAAGAAGCGGTACCGGCCTTCGTCGGACTCCATGTAGCCGATCGAGTAGAAGTGGATCAGCATGCCGACGCCGGTGATGAGCAGCACGAACGTCAGCGACAGCGCGTCGACGCGCAGTCCGAAGTCGACCTGCAGCGCGGACACCGGGATCCACGAGAACAGCTTGGTGTCCACAGTGGACTTGGTGTCGGCGGCGAAGAACAGGATGACGCCGTAGACGAAGGCGAGCGTGACGGTGGCACAGCCGAGCAGATGCCCCCATGCCTTCGCGCGCTTGCCCGCCAGCAGCAGGATCAGCGCGCCGAGGGCAGGAAAGGCCACCAGCAGCCACGATGATGCGGTCACTCGGTGTCTCCCTTAGTACTTCAGCAGGTTGGTGTCGTCGACCGAGGCCGAGCGGCGGGTGCGGAAGATCGCCATGATGATCGCCAGCCCCACCACGACCTCCGCGGCGGCCACGACCATCACGAAGAACGCCATCACCTGGCCGTCGAGCCCGCCGTTGATGCGGGCGAAGGTGACCAGGGTGAGGTTCACCGAGTTCAGCATCAGCTCGATGCACATGAACACGACGATCGCGTTGCGCCGCACCAGGACGCCGACCGCGCCGATGGCGAACAGCAGCGCCGAGAGCAGCAGGTAGTAGGTCGGAGTCACTTCTTCTCCTCCCCTTCATTTCCTTCGGACACAGTGGCCGCTGTCTCGGCGGACTCGGCCCCGACGAGCGCGTGCGCGTCGGCCTTCGGCTCCGTGTCGGCGACCTGCTTGCGCTCCTCGTTCAGCTGGACCGCCGAGGTCGACTCGATCAGCGCCGAGAGCGATTCGGGAGCGACCGAGCCGTCGGGCAGCAGCGCCGGGGTGGCCACCGAGTTGGCGGTGGCGAAGACGCCGGGGCCGGGCAGCGGCGACGGGCGGTCGTGCTCGCCGCGGAACCGGTCGATGACCAGTTCGCGCTGCGACTTCTTGGCGCCCTTGCGGTGCCGGTCGGTGAAGGCCAGCACCATCGCGCCCATCGCGGCGGTGATCAGCAGCGCCGAGGTCAGCTCGAACGGGAACAGGTACTGGGTGAAGATCAGCCGCCCGAGGCCGCCCGCGCCGCCGCCGTTCGGGCTGTACGGGTCGAGTGGGGCGGCCGGAGTGACGTTCACGAGCGAGCGGAACAGGCCCGCGGCGATCAGCCCGGCGAGCCCGATGCCCAGCAGTCCCGCCATGAGTCGTTGCCCGCGAAGGACTTCGACCACCGAGTCGGAGCTTTCCCTGCCGACCATCATCAGCACGAACAGGAACAGCATCATGATCGCGCCGGTGTAGACGATGATCTGGGTGAAGCCCAGGAACGGCGCCGACTGGAGCATGTACAGCGCGCCCAGCGACAGCATCGTCAGCACCAGCCACAGCGCCGAGTGCACGGCGTTGCGGGAGAAGATCATGCCGAGCGCGCCGAGCAGGCAGACCGGGCCGAGGATCCAGAACGCGATGGCCTCGCCGGTGGACACCGAGGCGTTCACCGCGGGCGCCTGCGCGAGGAATGCGGCGATCACTTGACCGTCTCCCCTCGGGCCAGCTCCGGACCGTTGACGTAGTAGTCCTGCTCGTTGTCCCCGAGCCGCATCGGGTGCGGCGGCTGCTCCATGCCGGGCAGCAGCGGCGCGAGGAGGTCTTCCTTGGTGTAGATGAGCCGCTGCCGGTCGTCGTCGGCCAGCTCGTAGAAGTTGATCATCGTCAGGGACCGCGTCGGGCAAGCCTCGACGCACAGTCCGCAGCCGATGCAGCGCAGGTAGTTGATCTGGTAGTCCGCGCCGTAGCGTTCCCCTGGCGAGTACCGCGCTTCCTCGGTGTTGTTCCCGCCCTCGACGAAGATCGCGTCCGCCGGGCAGGCCCACGCGCACAGCTCGCAGCCGACGCACTTCTCCAGCCCGTCCGGATGCCGGTTGAGCTGGTGCCGCCCGTGGTAACGCGGCGCCGCGGGGGCACCGGCCTCCGGGTATTCCTCGGTGGCGACCTTCTTGAACATCATGCCGAAGGTGACGCCGAAGCCCTTGATCGGATCAAAGATCCCCATCGCCGGCCTCCCTTCCGGTGGATACGGCGGCGGGCTTGCGCTTGGCCGCCTTCGCCTCAGCCTTGGCCAGTGCCTTCTGGCGCGGGGTGGTCTCGGGGACCTTCAGGTCCAGCGGCGGCAGCGGGTGCCCGCCGCCGGTGATCGGCACGTAGTCCTCGTCCGGGACCTTCTTGTCCGGCAGCAGCAGGCTCAGCAGCACGATCAAGACGAGGATCACGCCGCCGCCGATAAGGATCTGCGGGATCGACAGGCCGCCGCTGTTCCGGACCGCGCGGACCGCGGCGATGACGACGATCCAGACCAGGTTGGCCGGGACGAGGACCTTCCAGCCCAGCCGCATGAACTGGTCGTACCGCAGGCGGGGCAGTGTGCCGCGCAGCCAGATGAAGCCGAACAGCAGGATGAACGTCTTCGCGAAGAACCAGAGCAGCGGCCACCAGTTCTGGTTCAGCGGCGAATCGGCGCCGACGAACGGGAACTTCCAGCCACCGAGGAACAACGTCGTCGCGAACGCGGAGACGATGACCATGTTGACGTACTCGGCGAGGAAGAACATCGCGAACTTCATCGAGCTGTATTCGGTGTGGAACCCGCCGACCAGCTCGGATTCGGCCTCCGGGAGGTCGAACGGCGCGCGGTTGGTCTCACCGACCATCGAGATCGCGTAGATCACGAAACTCGGCAGCAGCAGGTAGAAGTACCAGCCGCTCTGCTGCGCCTCGACGATTCCCGACGTCGACAGCGTCCCCGAGTAGAGGATGACGGCCACAATGGACAGTCCCATCGCGATCTCGTACGAGATCACCTGCGCCGCACTGCGAAGACCGCCGAGCAGCGGGTATGGCGAGCCGGACGACCAACCCGCCAGCACGATGCCGTACACGCCGATCGAGGAGCAGGCGAGGATCACCAGCACGCCGACCGGGAGGTCGACCAGCTGGAGCACGGTGCGCTCGCCGAAGATCGAAACAACCGGGCCGAACGGGATCGCCGCCAGTGCGATCAACGCGGGCACCGCGGAGATCACCGGCGCGAGGAAGTACACCTTGCGGTCGGCGGTGTCCGGGATGACCTGCTCCTTGAACGGGAGCTTGATCGCGTCGGCGAGGGACTGCAGGTAGCCGCCGGGGCCGACGCGGTTGGGGCCGGGCCGGTTCTGCATCCGGCCGACCGCCTTGCGCTCCCAGACGATCAGGAAGATCGTCAGGATCGGGCCGATCAGCAGGATGACGACGGCCTTGATGAGGATCAGCCACCACGGGTCGTCCGCGAGCAGCGCCGCCCGTTCGGCCGCGTTCGGGATGCCGCCCACCGCGGTGTCCGCGTGGGTGAGGATCGCGCTCACTGCTCACCTCCGGTGATGCTGACGACCGCGCCGTGGCCCGCGCCGAGAGTGGCGCGGACGGCGGAGCCGTCGGAGTTGCCCGGGAGCCAGACCACACCGTCGGGCAGGTCCGCGACCTCGACCGGCAGCGTGATCGCGCCGCGTTCGGTGCTCACTTTGACGACCTTGCCGAGCCCTTCGGCGGTTTTCGCCGACAGCCGCGCCACCGGCTTGCGCTGGGTGCCCTTGAGGTGCGGTTCGTCGTCCTGGAGCGAGCCGTTGTCGATCAGCTGCCGCCAGGTCGCGAGCACCGCCTTGCCGTCGCCTGCCTGCGGCGATGCCGTTAAGGCCACCTTAAGGGCATCTGACGCCCGCAAGGTGGCCTTAACGGCACTTTGGAGCCGCGAGAAGTCGGCGTGGGCGGCGGCGGGGGTTTGGGTGAAGAGGTCGGCGTCCATCTCGACGGCGAGGGTGTCGAGGACCCGGCAGTCGGGCAGCGCGCCGGTGCCTTCGAGCGTGACGTCGAACTCGCGGCGGCGACCCTCCCAGTTGAGGTAGCTGCCCGCCTTCTCGACCGCCGGGGCGATCGGGAGGACGACGTCGGCGCGTTCGGTGACCGCGCTCGGCCGCAGCTCCAGGCTCACCACGAACCCGGCGTTGTCCAGCGCGCGGCGCGCGAGGTCCGGGTCGGGCAGGTCGTCCGGGTCGACGCCACCGACGAGCAGGCCGTCGAGCTGCTGTCCCGATGCCGCCTGGAGGATGCCGGTGGTGTCCCGGCCCTCCGCCGAAGGAATCGTTACGCCCCAAGCATTTTCGACCTCGGCGCGGGCGTCGGCGTCGGTGACGGGACGGCCGCCCGGCAGCAGCGTCGGCGCCGCGCCCGCCTCCAGCGCGCCGCGTTCGCCCGCCCGGCGCGGAATCCACGCCAGCCGCGCGCCGGTGCGCTCGGAAAGCCGGTGCAGCGCCGAGAACAGGCCCGGCACCTCGGCGGCACGCTCGCCGACGAGCACGACAGCGCCGTCGCCCGCCAGAGCCTCGTCGAGATCCGCGGCGTGGGTGGCGATTCCGTCGATCGCGGCAGCCTCCCCGCCGGGGACGCAAGCCAGCAACTCGCCGAAGGTTTTGCGCACCGACGACGTCGTCCACTGTCCCAAGTGGACGACCCGGGTGCGGTTCTTGCGGGCCGCCTTGCGCAGCCGCAGGAACACGATCGGCGCCTCGTCCTCGGGCTCGAACGCGACGCACAGCACCGTGCGAGCCCGCTCGATCTCGCCGAACGTCACGCCGGTCTCGGGTGTCGTCCCGACCACCGCCGCGGCCAGGAAGGCCAGCTCCTCGGCGGAGTGCGCCCGCGCGCGGAAGTCGATGTCGTTGGTACGCAAGGCGATCCGGGCGAACTTCGAGTACGCGTAGGCGTCCTCGACGGTCAGCCGTCCGCCGGCCAGCACGCCGACACCCTTGCCGTCGCGAGCCTTGCTCAGGCCCTCTGCGGCGGCACGCAGCGCGTCGGTCCATGACGCCTCTTCCAGCACGCCGGTCTCGCGGTTGCGGACCTGCGGACGGCGGAGGCGGTCGGCGGCCTGCGGGTACCGGAACGCGAACCGGCCCTTGTCGCAGATCCACTCCTCGTTGACCTGCGGGTCGTCCCCGGCGAGCTTGCGCATCACCTTGCCGCGCCGGAAGTCGGTCCGCTCGGCGCAGCCGGACGAGCAGTGCTCGCACACGCTCGGCGCGGACACCAGGTCGAACGGCCGGGACCGGAAGCGGTACGCGGCGCTGGTCAGCGCACCGACCGGGCAGATCTGGATGACGTTGCCGGAGAAGTACGACTGGAACGGCTCGCCGCCCGACGAGGTAAGCATTTCCGCCGAGGAGGCATCAGACACAGTGGTCCGCTCCGCTAAACCGAGGACGTCCGCGGTCTCGGCGGTGCCGATCTGCTGGTGCGCACCGCGTTCGAGCAGTTCGATGAACGGGTCACCGGCGATCTGCGCCGAAAACCGGGTGCAGCGCTGACAGAGCACGCAGCGTTCGCGGTCGAGCAGGACCTGCGAGGAGATCGGCAGCGGCTTGGGGAACGTCCGCTTCGTGTCGACGAACCGGGATTCCGGTCGCCCGTGTGCCATCGCCTGGTTCTGCAGTGGACACTCGCCACCCTTGTCGCAGATCGGGCAGTCCAGCGGGTGGTTGATGAGCAGCAGCTCCATCACGCCCTGCTGGGCCTTGTCCGCGACCGCCGAGGTCAGCTGCGTCTTGACGACCATGCCGTCGGCGACGGTCATGGTGCAGGACGCCTGCGGCTTCGGCATCGGGCGGCCACCCATCTCGACCTCGACGAGGCACTGGCGGCAGGCACCGGCCGGGTCGAGCAGCGGGTGGTCGCAGAAGCGCGGGATGACCGTGCCGAGGCGCTCGGCGGTGCGGATCAGCAGTTCGCCCTTGGGCGCGATGACCTCTTCGCCGTCGATGACCAGCTTGACGTGGCCTTCGGGCACCGGAGTGTCCTCTGTGGACGTACCCGGCTTGTCGGGTGCGATCGTCATGCCTGTGCTCCCACCAGTTCGGGCTGGGCGGCCTTGTTCTTCTCACACAAGGCGAGGAACTCGTCCCGGAAGTACTTGATGCCGCTGGTGATCGGCGAGACGGCGCCGTCACCGAGCGCGCAGAAGGACCGGCCGAGGATGTTGTCGCAGACGTCGAGGAGGGTTTCGATGTCCTCGGGCGTGCCGTGGCCTTCGACCATCCGCTCCAGGATCTGCGCGAGCCAGTAGGTGCCCTCGCGGCACGGCGTGCACTTGCCGCAGGACTCGTGCTCGTAGAACTGCGTCCACTTCATCACGGCCCACGGCACGGACACGGTCTCGTTGAAGACCTGGACCGCGGTGGTGCCGAGCATGGACCCCGCCTCGGCAGCCCCTTCGAAATCCAGGGGGGTGTCGAGGTGTTCGGCGGTGAACATCGGGGTCGACGAGCCGCCGGGCGTCCAGAACTTGAGCGGGATGCCGTCCTTCATGCCGCCCGCCATGTCCAGTAGTTCGCGCAGCGTTGTCCCGAGTGGACACTCGTACTGGCCGGGTTTCTCGACGTGGCCGGAGATCGAGTAGATCTTCGGGCCGGGCGACTTCTCGCGGCCCATCTGCCGGAACCAGTCGGATCCGGCGTTGACGATGTAGGGCGCGCTGGCGATGGTCTCGACGTTGTTGACCGTGGTCGGCGCCGCGTAGAGCCCGGCGGCCGCGGGGAACGGCGGCTTGAGCCGGGGCTGGCCACGACGGCCCTCCAGCGAGTCGAGCAGCGCGGTTTCCTCGCCGCAGATGTACGCCCCGGCGCCCGCGTGCACGGTGATGTCGAGGTCGAATCCGGAGTCGAGGATGTTCTTGCCGAGGTAGCCCGCCTGGTAGGCCTCGCGGACGGCCGCGTTGAGTCGGCGGATGCAGTGCAGCGCTTCCCCGCGGACGTAGATGAAGCAGTGGTGCGACCGCATCGCGTACGAGGCGATGATGCAGCCCTCGATCAGCGAGTGCGGGTCCGCCATCATCAGCGGGATGTCCTTGCAGGTACCCGGTTCGCCCTCGTCGGCGTTGATCACCAGGTAGTGCGGCTTGTCCTCGTTCGGCGGCATGAACGACCACTTGACGCCCGCCGGGAAGCCCGCACCGCCGCGCCCGCGCAGGCCGGAATCCTTGACCAGCTGGACGAGCTGCTCGGGCGTTCCCTTGAGCGCCTTGCGGATCGCGGTGTAGCCCTCGAGCTGTTCGTAGGTGGCCAGCCGCCAGGAGTTCGGGGAGAGCCAGCGTTTGGTGAGGACCGGCGTAATCGGGTCAGCCATTACTTTTTCTCCCCCTCTTTCGAAGGCACAGCGGGGAGCGGGACGTCGTTCGCGACCGGTGCCGTCCAGCCCCGCTCCTGCGCGATCTTCGCGCCCCGCAGCGTTTCCACGGCCTGTGACGGACCGTCGACGTCGCCGTTGTAGATCGCTTCGTCCTCCGGGAAGAACCCGGCGAGCTGCAGTTCGGCGCCCTTGAAGTCGGTCAGCGGCGCGCCACGCGTCGGCGCGGGTTTCTTGCCCGCCTGCAACGCGTCCACCAGCGCGACCGCCTTCTCCGGCGTCTGGTTGTCGAAGTACTCGTAGTTGACCTGGATGACCGGGGCGAGGTCGCAGGCCGCGAGGCATTCCGCGTGCTCCAGCGTGATCGAGCCCTGCTCGCCCGGCGTGCCCGCGGTTTCCTCGTGCCCCAACGGGTTTTCTTCGGAACCCAGGTGCGTCTGGAGCTTCTTGTAGATCGCATCGCCGCCGAGCGCCGCGCACAACGTGTTCGTGCAGACGCTCACCAGATGTTCACCGCACGGGCGGCGCTTGTACATCGTGTAGAACGTCGCGACCGCGCTGACCTCGGCGTCGGTGAGCCCGAGTTGCGTGGCACAGAAGGAAATCCCCTCCTGGGACACGTAGCCCTGCACCGACTGCACGAGGTGCAGCATCGGCAGCAGCGCCGAACGCGACATCGGGTACCGCTCGATCAGGTTCTTCGCCTTGGCGACGATGTCGTCGCCGAAGACGTCCTCCAGCGGCGGCGTCTCGGCCAGGATGGCCTCGGCCGCCGCGGGGTCCGGCGCGATGCCGACCACGTCGGTGTCCGGACCGGCGGCCACGTGGGTGGTCTCGGCCGCGTTCGGGCCGGGCTCGGGCACGGCGGTACTTGAAGTCATCGGTCCACTCCCCCCATCACGGGGTCGATCGAAGCGATGGCGGCGATCACGTCCGCCACCAGCCCGCCCTCGGCCATCGCGGGCATCGACTGCAGGTTCACGAAGCTCGGTTCGCGGATGTGGACGCGCAGCGGCCGCGTGCCGCCGTCGGAGACGAGGTGCGCGCCCAGCTCGCCGCGCGGCGACTCCACCGGCGAGTACACCTGGCCCGGCGGCACCTTGAAGCCCTCGGTGACCAGCTTGAAGTGGTGGATCAGCGATTCCATCGACTGGCCCATGATCTTGCGGACGTGCTCCAGCGAGTTGCCGAGACCGTCGCTGCCCAGGGACAGCTGCGCGGGCCAGGCGACCTTCTTGTCCTCGACCATGACCGGGCCGGGTTCGAGCATCTTGAGGATCTGCCTGATGATCCGCAGGCTCTGGTGCATCTCCTCGACGCGGATCAGGTACCGCGCCCAGCAGTCCGCGTCGGTCGAGGTCGGGATGTCGAACTCGAGCTCGTCGTAGCGGGAGTACGGCTCGGTCTTGCGCAGGTCCCACGGCAGACCGGCGGAACGCAGCACCGGCCCGGTGACGCCGAGCGCGAGGCAGGCGTCCACCGGCAGGTAGCCGACGCCCTTGAGCCGGTTGCGCCAGATCGGCTGACCGGTGAAGAGCTTGTCGTACAAGGGAAGGCGCTTGTCCATCGTCTCGACGAACTCGGTGACCTTCTCGTGGTAGTCCTCGGGCATGTCCTGCGCGAGGCCGCCGGGGCGGATGAACGCGTGGTTCATCCGCAGGCCGGTCAGGTGCTCCAGCAGGTGCAGCACGACCTCGCGTTCGCGGAACCCGAGCGTCATCGCGGTGGTGGCGCCCAGTTCCATGCCGCCGGTGGCGATGTAGACCAGGTGCGAGCCGATGCGGTTGATCTCCAGCAGCATCACGCGCAGCAGCTCCGCGCGCGGCGGGGCCTTGATGCCCAGGAGCTTCTCGACCCCGAGGCAGTAGGCCATTTCCGTGGAGAGCGGCGCGAGGTAGTCCATGCGCGTCACGAAGGTGACGCCCTGGGTCCACGTCCGGTACTCGCAGTTCTTCTCGATCCCGGTGTGCAGGTAGCCGATGACCGAGCGGAGCTGGGTGACGGTCTCGCCCTCCATCTCCAGCACGAGCCGGAGCACGCCGTGCGTCGACGGGTGCTGCGGGCCCATGTTGATGACCATGCGCTCGTCGTGCTTGGCGTCCTCGATGAGGTCGTCCCAGTCACCGCCGGACACCGTGTAGACGGGGCCTTCGGTGGTTTCGCGCGCCGCGGCGTAGTCGACGTCGCCGGTGCTGTCGGAGCCCTTGGCGGTGGTGTCGGTGCCGGTGCTGACGTCGGCGATGTTCTCGGTGCTCACGAGTACGACCTCCGCTGATCGGGCGGGGGGATCTCCGCGCCCTTGTATTCCACCGGGATCCCGCCGAGCGGGTAGTCCTTGCGCTGGGGGTGGCCGTCCCAGTCGTCCGGCATGAGGATCCGGGTCAGCGCGGGGTGGCCGTCGAAGACGATCCCGAACATGTCCCAGGTCTCGCGCTCGTGCCAGTCGGCCGTCGGGTAGAGCTCGACGATCGACGGGACGTGCGGATCCTCGACGTCCATGGTGACCTCGAGCCGGATGCGGCGGCGGTAGGTCATCGATGTCAGGTGGTAGACCGCGTGCAGCCGCTGCGGGACGTCGGCGCCGTAGTCCACACCGGACACCGAGCTGCACAGCTCGAACCGCAGCCCCGCGTCGTCGCGCAGGGTCCGGACCACGCCGACCAGGTGCTCGCGATCGACGTAGAAGGTGATCTCACCGCGGTCGACGGTGGTCTGGAGGATCGCTTCGGCCGGAATCTTGTTGTCCGCCAAGGCGGCGTAGAACTCGTCGGCGAACTCGTCGAACCAGCCGCCGTACGGGCGCTCGGCCGGGGCCGGGCTGTACGCCGGGAGCCGGACGCCGCCGTAGCCGGAGGTGTCCCCGGTGCCGGAGACGCCGAACATGCCCTGGCGTTCTTTCCCGGCGACGACGGGCTCGGCCGGGCGCGTGCCGCGGGGTTCGAGCCCGCCTTCGGGGCGTTCGGCCGACGACTGCTCGCCGCCTGTCTTTGGTGTCTCAGCTGGGGTGTTTTCAGGCACTTCGATCACTTCTTCGCGTACTTGATCGACGAGGGCACGAGTTCGGTGCGGGCGCCGCTGGCCGCGCGGATCGCGGCGCGGCGCGCGTTGATCGGCTCGTCCTGGATCTTGGCGTGCAGCTTGAGGATCGCGTCGAGCAGCATCTCCGGGCGCGGCGGGCAGCCGGGCAGGTACATGTCGACCGGGACGATGTGGTCGACGCCCTGCACGACGGCGTAGTTGTTGAACATGCCGCCGGAGGAGGCGCAGACGCCCATCGCGAGAACCCAGCGCGGCTCGGCCATCTGGTCGTAGATCTGGCGCAGGACCGGGGCCATCTTCTGCGTGACGCGGCCGGCGACGATCATCAGGTCGGCCTGGCGCGGGGTGGCGCTGAAGCGTTCCATGCCGAAGCGGGCGATGTCGTAGCGGGAACCGCCGACGGTCATCATCTCGATCGCGCAGCAGGCGAGGCCGAACGTGGCGGGCCACAGGGAGTTCTTGCGTGCCCAGTTGACCAGGCCCTCGAGGCTGGCCAGCAGGATGCCGTTGGGGAGTTTTTCTTCCAGGCCCATGGTTCTAGTTCCAATCCAGGCCGCCGCGCCGCCACACGTAGGCGTACGCGAAGCCGACCGTCGCGATGAACAGCACGATCTCCACCAGGCCGAACAGGCCGAGCGCGTCCGCCGAGACCGCGAACGGGTAGAGGAAGACCATCTCGATGTCGAACAGGATGAACAGCATCGCGGTGATGTAGTAGGCCACCGGCATGCGTCCCGCGCCGACGAGCGGCTGCGGGGACGGTTCGATCCCGCATTCGTAGGCGGACAGCTTGGCCTTGTTGTAGCGGCTCGGGCCGACCAGCGGGCCGAGCAGCACCGAGAGCACCGCGAACGCGAGCGCCAGCACGAACAACAGGACCAGGGGGAGATAGACCTTGAGGCCGGGCGCCTGAGCGACCTGCTCGGTGCTCGCCTGCGTCAGCACGGGCAACATCAGCACGGGGTTTCGCCATCCTTTCCGCGCCGCTGCGGTTTGCGTGTGGTGGTACGCACGTCGCCTCGTCGGCTTTTGCCCGCACCCTAAGGGAGCTGGGTCACACCGCCGAGGGTCAGGGCACCCTTACGGCCCGTGAGGCCGTAGAGGTCCGCTTGTGAAATAGTTCACAAGCCACTGGTCGCGGATGTGAAGGGATTCACAAAGCATGGCCCGACTATAGGACGTGACTCACATTCTTGTCCCTAGGGGCTGCGGTATAAGGGTTACCTAACCCGTCGGACAAACCGGACGCCGACACTCCCGGCCGCAAAGCTGAGACCTGCGCGAAGCCCGGCGAAGATCGATTCGGGGCCCGGACAAACCACCGCTGCCCTGTGACTTATCACACTGACCGGCCGGGCAACCATTGCTCCACCTGGGTGTCCGTCGCCCCCGCCGTCCGTGGGAGCGAGACCTGCCGGGCGGTGGGTATCGCGGCGGTATCCCCTGGGCATTCCCCCACCCTCCCGGGGGCACCCCTGCAACCAGCGTATCGCGTTTGACCTGGGGAAACGGGGGTCGTGGTGAATCTGTGGACAACCGGCGCGGTTGTGGACAACGCGGATGGGTCCTGACGCGCCACTCTGGCGGGGTCGTGAGCGGGGTCGGGTGGCCGGCTCCGGCGGGTCTGGTGGTGCTGAAGGACGCTTTCAGTGCATCGAGCGCACTGAAAGCGTCCTTCAGTGCCGCCAACGCACTGAAAGCGTCCTTCAGCGCGGAGAGGGTGTAGCGCGCGAGAGAGCGGCGATGAGGCGGTCGACGCCGTCCCCGCCCTTCGCGTCGTAACAACCCGAAAGTCCCTTGTACACCAAGGGAAGCAGCGCGTTGATCCGCAGCCCGTACTTCGTGCACGCGTGCATGATCTTCGGCTTCCCGATGAGCTTCGCGAACACGTTCCCGAGCCGGTAGTACCCGCCCATCAGCTCCGCGACGGCCCGCGGATAGCCCGCCAGCGCGCGCTCCCGCGAAGGCCCTTCGGCCCGCGCCAGCGCCTGCACGACGACCTCCGACGCGATCTGCGCCGACTCCATCGCCGCCGAGATGCCCTCTCCGTTGAACGGGCTGACCATGCCGCCCGCGTCGCCGAGCAGCAGCAGGCCGTCGCGGTAGTGCGGGGTGCGATTGAAGCCCATCGGCAGTCCGGCGCCGCCGACCTTCCCGATCGCGTTCTCCTCGCGGTAGCCCCATTCCTCGGGCGTCCCGTCGAGCCACTGCCGCAGCAGCGCGCGGTAGTCGGTGTTGCGGAACGACGCCGACGTCGACAGCATGCCGAGGCCGACGTTCACGGTGCCGTCGCCGAGCGGGAACGCCCAGCCGTAGCCCGGCAGCAGCTTCGGGTTCCGCGAGTCCGAGCGGTCCCACAGCTCCAGGTGGCCCTCGATGAACGGGTCGTCGTGGCGCGGGCTCTTGTAGTACTGGCGCACCGCGACGCCCATCGGCCGCTTCTCGTTCTTCTGGATGCCGACGCTCAGCGCGAGCCGCGCGGACACGCCGTCGCAGGCCAGCACCAGCGGCGCACGGTAGGACACCGGCGTCCGCTCCGGGCCGACCTTCGCCTCGACGCCGACCACGCGCCCGCCGGGGCTGGTGATCGCGCCGGTCACGGTGGTCCGCTCGTACAGCCGCGCCCCCGCCTTGACCGCGGTCTTCGCCAGCAGGTCGTCGAAATCCTGGCGGGTGCGGGAAACGCCGTACGGCGGGTAACTGGTCAGGTCCGGCCAGTCCAGCTCCAGCGTCAGGTCGCCGGTGAGGATGCGCAGGCCGCGGCTGTGCACCCAGCCCGCATCCTCACTGGTGTCGATGCCGAGGTCGATGAGCTGCTTGACCCCGCGCGGTGTCAGGCCGTCGCCACAGACCTTCTCGCGGGGGAACTCGGTCTTCTCCAGCAACAACACGTCGACGCCGGCGCGGGCGAGGTACGTGGCGGCCGTGGACCCGGCCGGTCCGGCACCGACGACGATGACTTCCGCGTCGTGCTCGGGACTGCGGCGGCTGGAGGACGTCATGCGATCGACTCGCTTCGCGAGACAGTGTCTGACCCTTTTAGGCGCATGACATCCATGATTCGCTCGCAAGCTTCGCTCATGCGCCCGAGTCTAGGCGGGCTTGCGGGCGCGATGGACGGCGACGACGCCGAACGTGAGGTTCATCCACTCGACCTCGGTCCAGCCCGCCCCCGCGATGATCTCCCCCAGCGCCCGCTGGTCCGGCCAGGCGAGCATGGATTCGGCCAGGTACGAGTACGCCTCGGGGTTCGAGGAGTTGCGGCTGCCGAACCAGGTCAGCAGGCGCAGGATGAACTTCCGGTGGACGAACCGGATCGGCGCGAAGGTGGGCGTCGACACCTCGCAGATCACCAGCCGCCCACCGGGTTTGGTGACCCGGGCGATCTCGATCAGCGCGGCCTTGACGTCGACGAAGTTGCGCAGCGCCAGCGAGATCGTCACCGCGTCGAAGCTGTCGTCGGCGAAGGGCAGGTGCAGGGCGTCCGCCGCGACCATCGGCACCTTCCGGTGCTTGCCCGCGCGAAGCATCCCGACGGAGAAGTCGGCGGCGAGGCACCAGGCGCCGCCGCGCCCGTACTCGACGGTGGACACCCCGGTCCCGGCGGCGAGGTCGAGGACCTTCTCCCCCTGCTTGGCGTCCAGCGCCCGCGCGGTGGTGGTGCGCCAGCGCCGGTCGAAGCCGAACGTCATGAAGGAGTTCGCGCGGTCGTAGCCGGACGCGACGTCGTCGAACATGGCGGCGACGTCGTGCGGATCCTTGTCAAGACTCGCTCGGGACATAGCCGCAGACTAGTCGCCGGGCCCTGAGAGCGGCGGCGCGCGTCGGAGTCATGACAAGCGCGTCAGCATCCGCGCCATCCCGTTGTCTTCGCCCGCGAGGATGCGACGTTCGAGTTCGCGCAGTGCGGGCCCGGGTTCGAGTCCCAGCTGCCCGAGCGACACGCGCCGCGCCCGGCGGTAGACGTCGAGCGCTTCGCTCTGACGTCCGCCACGGCACAACGCGAGCATCAGCAGGTAGTACAGCCGCTCGCGCCGCGGATACCGGCGCACCAGCCCGTCGAGTTCGACCGCCGCCGCGGTGTGCCGCCCGAGTTCCAGTTCCGCGGCGTGCAGGTCCTCCAGCATCGACAGCCTGCGCTCGGCCAGCCGCGACGCCTCGCCGAGGAGCACCGGCACGTCGAAACCTTCGTACGGGGTGCCCTGCCACAGCGCGAGCCCGCGCCGGATCAGCGCCGCCCGCTCGGCCGGATCGGCGATTTCCTGCGCTCGTATCGCGGTCGATTCGAACCGCTCGGCGTCCAGTTCCCCGGGCTGCACGGCGAGGCGGTAGCCGCCGGGACGCCAGCTGAGCCGTCCGGGTTCGGGGAGGTCCTGACGCAGTTTGTGGACGTGCCAGTGCAGTTTGCGGGGTGCTCTCGGGTCGGGGCCGCAGTCCCACAGCGCGTCGGTCAGTACCTCGGCGCGGACCGTGGTGCTGGCGTCCGCCAGCAGCATGCCGAGCAGGATCCGGCGCAGCCTGCCGTGGATCGGCGACTGGCCCGCGCCGATGGTCCCGAGCACCTCGAACCTCATGGAGCGAGAGTGCGTCGGCGTCGTACAAAACCGGTACAAGCACCCGGTGGCCCGCTCTACGGTGACCAGATGACTCGTCTGAGCTACGAACGCTACTGCGCCGAAATCGTCACCCAGACTGGCCTGCTGGTTTCGTCGATCGAGGACGCCGACCTCACCGCCGGAGTGCCGTCCTGTCCCGAGTGGAACGCGGGCCAGCTGCTGCGCCACCTCGGTGAGGGGCAGCGCTGGGCGGAAACCGTCGTGCGGACCAGGGCGGCCGAACCACCGTCCGGCACGGCGAGCCGCGAACTCGCCGCGTACACCCATGAAGACCCCGCCGTCGTGGGTCCGTGGCTTGCCGAAGGCGCCGAAAAGCTCGCGGAGGCGTTGCAGGTGGCCGGACCCGGAACACCGGTGTGGACCCCGCTCCCCGACCAGCCCGGCACCGATTTCTACGCACGCCGTTTCACCCACGAAACGGCCATTCACCGCGCCGACGCGACTCTGGCGCTGGGCGCCGAGTACGTCCTCGACCAAGAAGTGGCTGTCGACGGCATCGACGAATGGCTGGAACTCTGCTCGCTGCCGATGCATTTCGAGGTCCGACCGGAGATGCGCGCACTGCTCGGCCCCGGCCGCACCCTGCACTTCCACGCCACCGACACCCCGCCCGAAGCGAACGCGGAATGGGTCGTCGACCTCACCGGCGACGTCATCACCTGGCGCCGCGCACACGAAAAATCAGCGGTCGCGGTCCGTGGTCCCGTCACCGAACTATTGCTGGCCATCTACAAACGACGTCCCATCACCGACGGACCCTTCAAAATCTTCGGAGACACCGAACTACTCGGCTCCTGGCTGGAACGGGTCGACTTCGGCTGAGCCGCGGCAGGGCTTTTTGTCGGTGGTGCGCCGTACGGTGACCACATGACTCGCCTGAGCTACGAACGCTACTGCGCCGAAATCGTCACCCAGACCAGCCTGCTGGTCGCGTCGCTCAAGGACGCCGATCTCACCACCGAAGTGCCGTCCTGCCCCGAGTGGAACGTGGGCCAGTTACTGCGGCACCTCGGCGGGGTTCAGCGGTGGGCGGAAACCCTCGTGCGAACCCGTGCCACCGAACCGATCCCGGAAGGAGGCCGCGACCTCGCCGCGTACACCGACGAAGATCCGGCCGTCGTCGGCCCGTGGCTCGCCGAGGGCGCTGAGCGACTGGCGGAAACGCTGCGCGCCGCTGGCCCCGGAACGCCGGTGTGGACACCGGTACCGGACTACGGCACCACGGATTTCTTCGTGCGGCGCTTCACCCACGAAACGGCTATCCACCGCGCCGACGCGACGCTGGCCCTCGGCCTGGAGTACGAACTAGACAAGGAGGTGGCCGTAGACGGTATCGATGAATGGATGGAACTGGGCTCGCTGCCGCTGCACTTCGAGGTCCATCCGTGGATGCGGGAACTGCTCGGCCCCGGCCGCACCCTGCACTTCCACGCCACCGACACCCCGCCCGAAGCGAACGCGGAATGGGTCGTCGACCTCACCGGCGACGTCATCACCTGGCGCCGCGCACACGAAAAATCAGCGGTCGCGGTCCGTGGTCCCGTCACCGAACTATTGCTGGCCATCTACAAACGACGTCCCATCACCGACGGACCCTTCAAAATCTTCGGAGACACCGAACTACTCGACTTCTGGCTGGAACGGGTCGACTTCGGATGAGCGGACCTAGCCCAACGCGGCCAGCATGCCGCGGACCGACGCGGGCCACGCGAATTCCTCGGCGCGGGCCCGCGCCGCCGCGCGCCGCAGATCCTCGGGATGTTCCAGCAGGCCCGTCACGGCGGAGGCGAACGCCGGCGCGTGGTCCGACACCGCGGCGCCGCAGCCCGGCCGCACGATCTCCCGCAGCGCGCCCGACGCCGAAACCACCACGGGCGTCCCGGAAGCCAGTGCTTCCAGCGCCGCCAGCCCGAACGTCTCGTGCGGGCCCGGTGCGAGTGAGACGTCGGCGCTGGCGAGCAGTCGTGCCACTTCGTTCCGTCCGGACAAAAAGCCGAGGAACGTCACGGGCAGGCCCCGCGCCCGGCGTTCCAGCGCGCGCCGCCGCGGCCCGTCGCCCGCCACCACCAGCCGGACGCGGGCGCCCGACTCGGTCAGCTCCGCGACGGTGTCCACGCTGCGCTCGACGTGTTTCTCCGGCGACAGCCGTCCACAGTGGACAAGCAGCGCGTCGGCCCCGCCGGAGAGGGTGTACCGCCAGGTGTCGTCGCGCATCGCCGGGGTGAACGTCGCGAGGTCGACGCCGAGTGGCACGCGGCGCACGTTCGGCACCGCGATGCGATCGAATTCCGCACGGGCGAACGCGGTCGTGCAGACCACGGTGTCGTAGTTCGCGGCCATCCGGCGGTTCGCGGTGTCGGCGACGCGGCGCGCCACCGGCGCGGGCAGCAGGAACTGTTCGAGGAGCCGGTCCAGCCGCTCGTGCGAGATGACCGTGCTGGGCACGCCGTGCCGTCGTGCCCAGGTGCCCATGCCGCGCAGGGTCAGCCGGTCGGACACCTCGAGGCGGTCGGGTTCCAGCCGCCGCAGCACCGCGCGTACCCGGTGCGGATCGACGGCGCGGTAGCCACCGGTGCCCGGGATTTGCGGCGCGGGCAGGGAAAACCGGCGCACGCCGGTGGGCAGCGTCTCGTCGGCGTAGCGACGGCCCGGCACCACCAGCGTCACCCGGTGCCCGCTGCTCACGTACCCGGCGCCGAGGTGGTGCAACGCGGTCCGCAGCCCACCCGACCGCGGTCCGTAGAAGTTGGCCAGCTGGACTATGTGCATCTCACGCCGCGCATCGTCAGGCGGCGCGAGCGACTCGGCCCTGCACCGCTTCGTAGTGTGCCTCGAGTTCACGGCACACGGCGGGCCAGGTGCGGCCCAGCACCACCTTCCGCGCCTTCTCGCCCAGCCGGGCCCGCAGCGCGGCGTCGCGCAGGTCGTCCACTTTGGACACCAGCGCCGGGCCGAACTCCGCGCGGTCGACGGGGAGCAGGTAGCCGGTGCGGCCCGGCAGCACGAGGTCCTTCGGGCCGCCCGCGTCCGGGGCGAGCACCGGCAGCCCGGAGGCCATCGCCTCCTGCACGGCCTGGCAGAACGTCTCGTGCGGCCCGGTGTGTACGAAGACGTCGAGGCTCGCGTACGCGGCGGACAGCTCGTCGTCGTACTTCGCACCGAGGAAGGCGGCGCCGGGCAGGCGTTCCCGCAGCGCGGGCAGCTCCGGCCCGTCGCCCACCACGACGACCCGGATGCCGGGGACGCCGGCGAGCGCGGTCAGCCGGTCGACCTCCTTTTCCGGCGCGAGCCTGCCGACGAACCCGACGAGCAACTCACCGTTCGGCGCCAGCTCGGCCCGCAACGCGGGATCGGCGTGCGCCGGGGAGAACCGGGAGATGTCGACGCCGCGCGCCCAGCGGTGCACACGCGGGATGCCGTGCAGCCGCAGCTGGTCGACCGAGTCGGTCGACGGCGCGAGCGTGCGATCGGCCCGCGAATGCAGCCGCCGCACCCAGCGCCACGCCGCGCGGGCGGCGATGCCGAACCCGTACGCGGAGGTGAACCCGGCGATGTCGGTCTGGTACACCGCGACCGAGGGCACCCGGAGCCTGCGCGCGGCGGCGAGCCCGCGCGCACCGACCACGAACGGCGACGCGAGGTGCACGACGTCCGGGCCGAAGGCGGCGAGCGCGGTCAGCACGGTCCGCGTCGGCACCCCGATCGGCAGGGAGTTCACACCGGGGAAGTCGAGCGCGGGAATCCGCACGACCGGCGCGCCGCGATAGCTGTCCGGACCGGGTCCGGGCGCGATGATCAGCACGTCGTGGGCGCGTTCGGCGAGGTACTCCACGACCCGCAGGACGGAGTTGGTCACGCCGTTCACCTGCGGCAGGAAACTTTCGGTGACGATGGCGACTCGCACGCCGCTCACTGTCGCACCCGATTCTGACGAACCAGGCCAATCCCGCGTGACGCCTCGGCCAACGAACACCGAACACTACTTACGAGTACGTACCGAGCACTATCCGTCGACAGATTGCGCAAGACATGTCATCTCCAGGTCGTGTCCCGGAAACCAGCGCGGCCCAGACTAAGAAGGCATGACCCTCCTTTCGTCGAGGCCGCCTCGGCCCGTAGAACCGGGCCTGTTGTCCAGAGCCCTCGAGGTGGCCGGGCGCCTGGCCAATGACGCCACCGACGTCATCACCGCGACAGCGGGGCGGGGCGCGCACCCCACCACGCTGGAATCGCCGTTCGACTGGGTCACCGACACCGACCGCATCCTGGAGCGGCACACCCGCCGGGTGCTGACCGCCGAGTTCCCCGGGATCCCGGTGGTCGGCCACGAGTTCGGCGCCGACCACGGCGCGGACGTCGCCGAGTACCGCTGGGTCGTCGACTCGGTCGACGGCACCGCGAACTACGTCGCCGGGGTGCCGTGGTGCGCCTACAGCCTCGCGCTGATCGACGCCGCCGGCCCGGTTGTCGGCGTCGTCGCCGACCCGTACCGCGCGCAGATCTACGCCGCCGCCCGCGGCCGGGGAGCCCGCGCGAACGGCAAGCCGATCACCCTCGCGGACCGGCGCGGCACCGCCGGGGCGATCGTGTGCACCGAGCTGGCGCGCACCGGGCCGTGGCCGGGCATGGGCGGGTTCATCGAACGGGCCGCCGCCGCGCACGCCGGGGTCCGGGTGCTCGGCTCGGCGGCGTTGTCGATCGCGCAGGTCGCACTGGGTCACGCGGCCGCCGCGGTGCTGCACAGCTACCACGAATGGGACGTCGCGGGTTCGGTGGCGATGGCGATCGAGGCGGGCGCGGTCGTGCTGGACAAGCACGGCGAGGACACCGCGCTGCCGACGGACGGCCTGCTCGTCGCGGCCCCCGGCGTCGCGGACGAGGTGCTGGGCTGGTGGCAGGAGACCGCCGCCCTCACCGGCACGACCTGAACACCGCTCAAGTTCCCGGGGCTACACGGTGACGGGGGCGTCCGGCGCGGAGAGGCGCTTCTGGCGCCGGATCCACCAGAGCAGCGGCGTCGCGACGAGCCAGGTGACCAGCACGGTCAGGCCGAGTGGCAGCAACGTTTCGGTGGCCGAGCGACCGGCGACCCTCGCCAGCTCCGGGTCCGACATGTCGTACTCGATGCGCACCAGCTGGCCCGCGACGAGGCCGCCCGGGTAGAGGACCCCGTTCGACGGGCTGTGCACGATGCCGTCCGGGGTCGCGAACTGGATGATCGTGCGGTCGAAGGCGACCGACTCGACCTGCGCGTTCGCTGTCCCCAGCTGGCCGGAGATCGCGTTGTCGTTGCGGATCGCGGCGAACAGCAGTGCCACGCACATGACGGTGAGGAGCGAGGCGACACCGAGGGTGACGTACCACCCGATGCGCCTCGCCCGCTCACCTTTAGCCATCACGCCGCGAGCATAGAGGTACCGCTCAATGTGCGTGTTCGGCGTGGAGCAACTCCTGGGTCGCCTTGATCTGCGCGTACGACTTCGGTGCCTGCTTCACCCCTGCCGCCAGCGCCTGCGGAGCGGCCCCGTTCGGGCCGACCGGCGGCTTGCCCGCGGTGTAGAGCCAGGTCTGGAACAGGTCGTACAGCGGCTTCCCGGAGATCTTCTCGGCGAGCGCGATGAACTCCGTGATCCGCGCGGACTTCCCGGCCTTCTCCTTCTGCCAGGTCTGCAGGATCCGGAAGAACGCCTGGTCACCGACGGTCTTGCGCAGCGCGTGGACCGCGAGCGCGCCGCGGTCGTAGACGGCGTTGTCGAACTGGTTGGCCGCGCCGGGGTCGGCCGGGAGGCGCTTCCACAGCGGGGCGTCCGCCGCGTTCGAGTCGTAGATGTACTGCGCCAGCTCGTCCGCGGTGCCCTCACCAGTGTGTTCGGACCACAGGAACTGCGCGTACGTCGCGAAGCCCTCGTTCAGCCAGATGTCGCTCCACCGGCCGAGCGTGACGTTGTCGCCGAACCACTGGTGTGCGTTCTCGTGCGCGATCAGCGAGGTGTTCGCGCCCGCGGCGAAGTTCTTCGCGCCGTACACCGGGCGGGTCTGGTTCTCCAGCGAGAAGGTGATGCCGCTGGTGACCACACCGCCCTGCGCCTCGAACGGGTAAGGCCCGAACTGGGACGCGAGGAACTCGTTGACCTCGGGGGTCCGCTCGACACTGGCCTTCGCGGCGTCCAGCGACGGGCCGAGGTCGGCGGCGTAGGCGGTGATGAACGGCTTGCCGTCCGGCGTCGTCGACTGGTTGACCTCGAACTTGCCGACCTCCAGCGACGTCAGGTACGTCGCCTGCGGCTGCGTGCTGCGCCAGTTCCAGCGCGTCCAGCCCGCCCGCTTCTTGGTCTTGCTCACCAGGGTGCCGTTGGACAACGCGGCGACGTCGTCGGGCACCTCGACCGAGACGTCGAAGGTGGCGCGGTCGGTCGGGTGGTCGTTCGACGGGAACCACCACGCCGCGCTCTGCGGCTCGTCGACGGCGAGCGCACCGTCCGGCGTCTTCTTCCAGCCGGCGATGCCGTCGATCTTCACCTGCGACGGCGTGTCCGAGTACGCGACCACGACGGTGGCGGTCTGGCCCTTGGCCAGCGGCGTGGCCGGGGTGATCACCAGCTCGCCGTTGCCGGTCGAGTTGGTGAACTGCGCCGGGCGGTTGTTCACCAGGACGCTGGTGGCCTTGAGCCCGAAGTCCAGATCGAACCGCGACAGGTCCTGGGTCGCGGTGAGCAGGAGCGTGGTCGTGCCGGACAGCAGATCGGTGGCGGGCTGGTAGGTCAGGCGGATGTTGTAGTGCTGGACGTCCGTACCGCCGTTCCCGGCGTTCGGGTAGTACGGATCCCCGACGCCGGGTGCGCCGGGCGAGGGCGCCGCGCCCGCGACTCCCGCGAGCAGTACCGAAGTGACTCCGGCGGCGAGCACACCCAACCCGGCGCGCGTTCTTTTCCTCATGTGGTTCCTCCCAGAACGAATTCAGGCAAGGTGAACGTATTCAGCTGCCGAATCCGGAGATACAGCCGAAGGGAGGGTTCTTACCCGGTGAGAATGTGGCCGTCCCCGCTTTGACGCGCACGGCGATCTTGGTCTAGACCGCCGAGACGGCCGAACTCACCACCGCACGCAGCCTGCTGTGCAGATCGCGGTGCCGCGTCCGGTCGACGCGGACCTCGACCACGCGCAGCCCTGGCGCGGGGCGCAGTGCGGCGCGGAATTCCGTGAGCGTGTTCGCCACGACGTGCGGCACCCGGTACCCGGCACACAGCGCGCCGAGATCCGCGCCGTGCGGGGTGCCGAAGACGCGTTCGAAGCTGGCGTTGTGCTCCGGCGCGCCCTGCTCCAGCAGCGAGAAGATCCCGCCGCCGTCGTCGTTGAGCACCACGATCGTCAGGTCGGGCCGCTGCTCGGTCGGCCCGGTCAACAGGCCGCTCGCGTCGTGCAGGAACGTCAGGTCGCCGATCAGCGCGTACGACGGTCCACGGTGGACGGTGGCGGCGCCGATCGCGGTCGACACGGTTCCGTCGATACCCGCGACACCGCGGTTGCGATGCACCAGGACGTCCGGGCGCAGCCGTCCGGCGAGCGCGACGTCCCGGGTCGGGTTGGACGAGCCGACGACCAGCAGCGAACCCTCCGGCAGCGCGTCCACCAGCTCGCTCGCCAGCCGCAACCCGCTGGGCCACGGCTCGTCGGCGAGCAGCCCGTCGACGGCTTCACGGGCGGCCGCGTCGGCACGGCGCCAGCTGGCCAGCCACTCCGGGTCGGCGGGTTTGGTCGGCTCGTCGAACCACTGCCCGACCTGCCGGACGTTGTGCGCGGGCGCGGGCCAGTCCGAGTCGGGGCGCACCAGCAGGACCTCGACACCGGGATCCGACAGGACCCGCTGGACCTGCCGGAACACGGTCGGACGGCCGAGGCACAGCACCTGCTCGGGCTTGTGCCGCGCGATGAAGTCCTCGACGCCGAGCAGCCACGTCCCCGACGAGATCGCCGTCCCGCCCGAGAGGCCGAGGCCGCCGGTCTCGGACACCACGGGCCAGCCGTGCAGCTCGGCCCATTCGCTCGCCGCCTGCACGCCCGTGTCGCACGCGATGACCAGGCCGTGCCGCGCCGAGGGCACGACGAACGACGGGAGCGCGCCGAAGTCCGGCAGCTCCGTCCAGCGTTCGCCGTCGGGACGTCCTTCGAGCGATTCGTACCACTCGCCGTCATCGTCGGTATCGGGCACGAGCGGCTCGCGGAACGGGATGTTCAGGTGCACCGGCCCGCAGCGCCATTCGCCGTACGCGGCGTTCCAGGCCCGGCAGATCTGGCTGCGCCAGTACGAGTTCTGGCCGGCGCGGCGCTCCGCGACCGCCAGCTCGTCGAAGTAGCGGACGGCGTCGCCGTAGAGCTGGTGCTGGTCGATGACCTGGCTCGCCCCCGCAGCCCGCAGCTCCGGCGGCCGGTCGGCGGTCAGCACGATCAGCGGCACCCCGGCGCGGTCGGCCTCCAGCACCGCGGGGTGGAAGTTCGCGGCGGCGGTCCCGGACGTGCACAGCACGGCCACCGGGCGGCCGGTGCGGGCGGCGATGCCGAGCGCGAGGAAGGCGGCGCCGCGCTCGTCGATGCGGACGTGCAGCTGGAGCCTCCCGGCCGCCGCCGCGTCGTAGAGCGCGATCGACAACGGGGCGTTGCGGGAGCCAGGGCAGAGCACGACGTGCGAGACGGTGTTGCGGACGAGTTCGTCGACGAGCACGCGGGCCTGCGCGGTGGACGGATTCACCGGCGGACCTCGCGACTGTCGTCTTCACTCATAAGCACACGTCCTATTCTCCCAAACGTGGATGAAGCCCAAGTTTCCGAGCTGTTCGATCCCGCCGCGTGGACCCCGGTCGAGGGATCCGACTTAACTGACATCACCTACCACCGGTCAGCTGAGAACCGCGGTGGCAAGCGGGTCGCGCGCATCGCGTTCGACCGGCCGGAGGTCCGCAACGCCTTCCGGCCGCACACCGTCGACGAGCTGTACCGCGCGCTCGACCACGCCCGGCAGAGCCCGGATGTCGGCTGCGTCCTCCTCACCGGGAACGGACCGTCCCCCAAGGACGGTGGCTGGGCCTTTTGCTCCGGCGGTGACCAGCGTATTCGCGGACGCTCCGGGTATCAGTACGCGAGCGGGGAGACTTCGGACACGGTGGACCCGGCACGGGCCGGGCGGCTGCACATCCTCGAGTGCCAGCGGCTCATCCGCTTCATGCCGAAACCGGTGATCGCGGTCGTTCCCGGCTGGGCCGCGGGCGGCGGGCACTCGCTGCACGTGGTGTGCGATCTCACCCTCGCCTCGGCCGAACACGCCCGCTTCAAGCAGACCGACGCCGACGTCGGCTCGTTCGACGGCGGCTTCGGCTCGGCCTACCTCGCCCGCCAGGTCGGGCAGAAGTTCGCGCGGGAGATCTTCTTCCTCGGCCGCGAGTACACCGCCGAGCAGATGCAGGCGATGGGCGCGGTCAACGCCGTCGTCCCGCACGCCTCGCTGGAGGCCGAGGCGCTGGACTGGGCGTGGACGATCATCGGCAAGTCGCCGACGGCGCAGCGCATGCTGAAATACGCCTTCAACCTCATCGACGACGGCCTCGTCGGCCAGCAGCTCTTCGCCGGCGAAACCACCCGCCTCGCGTACATGCAGGACGAAGCCGTCGAGGGCCGCGACGCCTTCCTCCAAAAACGCGACCCGGACTTCAAGGACGTGCCCTACTACTACTGAGCCGAAGGTCCGTGGGGGCCGCCGCTGGTGCGACCGGGGCCCGAGCTGCGGTGAGTCCCACATTCGGGCCACCTGGGTTTCCTGTCCGGGCAAGCCGTGTTCCACACTCGCCGAAGGAGTGGGAATGTGAGACTCGGGAGGTCGCGTGCAGGAGGTGTGGCTGGACGGGTCGGCCGAGTCGGTGGCGGAGCTGACGCGGGCGGTGGCCGACGCGCTCGACGGTGGACCCGCGGTGGTGCCGTTGAACGCGAAGGACCCGTCGGCGAAGGCGCTGCGGGACGCGATGGCGCCGGAGGAACCCGTCGAGCCCGGCACCGCGGTGATCATCGCGACGTCGGGATCCACCGGCGCCCCGAAGGGTGTGCTGCTCTCGGCGTCGGCGCTACGCGCGTCCGCCACGGCCACTCACGCACGGCTCGGCGGCCCCGGTCACTGGCTGCTCGCCACCCCCTCGCACTACATCGGGGGCCTGCAGGTGCTCGTCCGCGCGCTGCTGTCGGGCACCACCCCGGCGGTGCTGACCGGCGACGGCTTCCGCCCGGACGACTTCGCCGCGGCCGCCGCGTCACTGTCCACTGTCGACGGTCCTCGGTATACCGCGCTGGTGCCCACCCAGCTCGTCCGCCTGCTCGACTCCCCCGCCGGACTGGCCGCGGCCCGCACCTTCGACGCCATCGTGATCGGCGCCGCCGCGACCTCCGCGCAGCTGCGGGAACGCGCGGCCGACGCCGGCGTCCGGATCGTGCCCGCGTACGGGATGAGCGAGACGGCCAGCGGCTGCGTGTACGACGGCGTCCCGCTCGACGGCGTCCGGATCGAACTGGACGACGACGGCCGGATCCGGATCGCGGGCGACGTCCTCGCGCACGGCTACCGGCGGCAGCCGGAGCTGACCGCGGAGTCGTTCGGCGACGGCTGGTTCCGCACTTCGGACCGCGGCCGGTTCACCGAGGACGGCAGGCTCCAGGTTCTCGGCCGCGCCGACGACATGATCAACACGGGCGGGGTGAAGGTCTCCGCCGCCGCGATCGAACGCGTCCTCGGCGCCCAGCCCGGCGTGCGCGACGCCTGCGTGGTCGGTGTGCCGCACCCGGAATGGGGCGAGGCCGTCGTGGCGCTCGTGGTCCCGGCGAGCGGTGCCTGCGATGGCGGCGACCTGTGCGCGGCGGTGAAATCCGAACTCGGCGCCGCGTGCGCGCCGAAGCGGGTCGAGTTCGCCACCGAGCTTCCCTTGCGCGGGCCGGGGAAAATAGACCGAATGGCCGTACGTGATCGCTTGACGACGGAAAACATCCCCTGATTCACCCGATTGTGTTGACAGGTCCTGGGCCGAACGGCTTGGCTTCTCCCATGACGCGCCGGATACGTACCGCACTCACCTGCATGCTCGCCGCGTTCGGACTGGCCGTCCTCGCCGGTCCGGCTATGGCGGACGAAACTCCCGCCCTCGCACCGAACAGTGGCCAGCTCACGTGGAGTGCTCCGCGCACCCCGTGACATTCCGGGGGTTTCCGGCCAACGGGTGATCGTCATGGCGTTGAATGGACGTCATGGCGACAGTGAGTGAGTGGATCGAAGGCGCCCGGCCGCGGACGCTGCCCAACGCGATCGCCCCGGTGGTCGCCGGGATCGGCGCCGCGATCGCGCTCGACGCGTTCTCCTGGTGGCGTTCGCTGCTCGCCCTGCTGGTCGCGCTGGCCCTGATCATCGGCGTCAACTTCGCCAACGACTACTCCGACGGCGTCCGCGGCACCGACGAGCACCGCGTCGGCCCGTTGCGGCTGGTGGGGTCCGGTAGCGCTGCCCCGAAAACCGTGCTGGCCGCCGCGCTGACCTCGCTCGGCCTCGCCGGTGTGCTGGGGCTGCTGCTCGTCGCGCTCACCGGTCACTGGTGGCTGCTCGCGATGGGCGCGCTGTGCATCCTCGGCGCGTGGTTCTACACCGGCGGCAGCAAACCGTACGGCTACTACGGGTTCGGCGAGATCGCGGTGTTCGTGTTCTTCGGCCTGGCCGGGGTGCTCGGGACGGTGTACGTCCAGGCCGGACGGGTCAGCTGGGCGGGGCTCGCCTGCGCGGTCGCGGTCGGCTCCTTCTCGACCGGGGTGCTCGTCGCGAACAACCTGCGGGACATCCCCACCGACATCGAGGCCGGGAAGCGCACCCTCGCCACCCGCCTCGGCGATCGCGGCACGCGACGGCTCTACCTGGCGCTGGTGACGGTGCCGTACGTGCTCAGCGTCGTACTCGGCATCTTCCAGCCGTGGGTGCTGATCACCCTGATCACCGCGCCGCTGCTGCTGACGTCGGTGCGCGCGGTCGGGGGCGGGAAGGTCGGCCGCGAGCTGATCCCGGCGCTGCGCGACACCGGGCTCGCGATGCTCGCCTGGGCCGTCCTCTCCGCCGTCGCCCTCGGCCTGAGCTGAAGGGGGGGGGTCCCCCGCGGCCACCCCCGGGCCGCGCCGGGCGGCTCGTGGCCCGCACGTACAGCGCGCGCTGGGGCGGGGGGGTCTAGGAACACACAGTGG
>NZ_JBHYIK010000059.1:31862-54784 GCF_042739735.1 Amycolatopsis sp. NPDC059027
CGGGCGCGGGGCTGGCGCGGCGGCGCGCCCCCCCGCGCGGCCGCGCGGCGTGTGTGTGGTGGGCCGTCGCCGTCCGCCCCCCGCGCCCCCCCCCCCCCCTTCGGCTACTCGCCCAGCTCTTCCTCGGCGAACTTGCCCGTGGTGAGGAACTCCTCGAACTTCGCCTGGTACGGCGTGATGTCCAGGTTCTGCTCGGCCAGCCATTCGTCGTTGTAGTACGTGTTGGCGTAGCGCTCGCCGCCGTCGCACAGCAGCGTCACGACGCTGCCCGCCTGCCCCTCTTCGAGCATCCGCGCGATCAGCTGGAAAGCGCCGTACAAGTTGGTCCCGGTCGACCCGCCCGCCCAGTGCCCTGTCCGCTCGCGCAGCAACCGGATCGCGGCCAGCGAGCCGGCGTCCGGGACGCGGATCATCTCGTCGATCACACCGGGCACGAACGACGGCTCGACGCGCGGACGGCCGATTCCCTCGATGCGCGAAGGCATTCCGGTGCAGTAGTCCAGCGCACCGGTCTGCCAGGCACCGTAGAACGACGAGTTCTCCGGGTCGGCGACCGCGATCTTGGTCGTGTGCCGCTTGTAACGCACGTAGCGGCCGAAGGTGGCGCTCGTGCCGCCGGTACCCGCGCCGACCACGATCCAGGCCGGCACCGGATGCCGTTCGGACTTCATCTGCGCGAACACCGATTCGGCGATGTTGTTGTTGCCCCGCCAGTCCGTCGCGCGCTCGGCGTAGGTGAACTGGTCGAGGTAGTGCCCGTTGCACTCGGCGGCCAGCCGCTCGGCCTCCGGGTACATGTCCGGCGCCCGGTCGACGTAGTGGCATTCACCACCGTAGAACTCGATGAGCGCGATCTTCTCCTTGCTGGTCTTGCGCGGCACGACCGTGACGAACCGCAGGCCCAGCATCCGCGCGAAGTACGCCTCGGACACCGCCGTCGAGCCGCTGGAGGCCTCGATGAGCACGGTGTCCGGCCCGATCTGACCGTTGACCAGCCCGTACAGCAGCAGTGAGCGCGCCAGCCGGTGCTTGAGCGAACCGGTGGGATGCACCGATTCGTCCTTCAGGTACAGATCGATGCCCCAGTCCGCGGGCAACGGGAAGACGTGCAGGTGCGTGTCGGCGCTGCGGTTCGCGTCGGCCTCGATGATCCGGACGGCCTCGCGGACCCAGCTCCGGCTGTGCAGGCGGCTCATGCGATCGCCTCGCTCCGCGAGACAGTGTTGAATTCTTTTTGGCGCATGACATCCATGATTCGCTCGCAAGCGTCGCTCATGCGGCGTCGGAATTCGACGTCGCGTCACCGCGGAGCTGGGCGCGCAGCCGGGCCCGGGCCCGCGCACGCCGCTCGTTGCGCTTGGCGAGGCCCGCGGTCACCCTGGCGTTGAGCGAACGGAACAGCAGCAGGCCGAGCGGGAGCCCGACGACGAGGCCGATCAGGATCGCCACCAGCAGCGGGACGCCGGTCAGCGCGAGGACGGCGGCGAGCACCGCGACCAGTGCGAATCGCGCCAGCAGGTACAACGTCAGGTCACGCGCCAGATGCGGGACCGGCGGCTTGGCTGATGTCGGCGTCTCACTCACACTTCAGCAGGCTACGCCTTGCCCGGCGACACCTCGTCCAGGCCCGCGTTGTTCGGGCGCCCCTCGAAGCGGGTGGACAGCACGACGGTGGTGTTCGTGCGGCCGACCCCGGGAATGCGGCGCAGCCTGCCGAGGCTGCGTTCCAGCTCGTCGACGGTCGAAACCCGGACCTTGACGACGAACGCCTCGTCGCCCGCGACGGCGTAGCAGCTCTCGACCTCGTCGAGCCCGCCGAGCGCGTCCGCGACGTCGTCGTCGGTCGCGGTGTCGGTGGGATGGATGCCGACCAGCGCGGTCACCCCGAGCCCGACGGCGTTCGGGTCGACCATCGCGTGATAGCCGGTGATCACCCCGGACGCTTCGAGCTTGCCGACCCGCTCGTGCACCGAGGACGCCGAAAGCCCGACAGACCTCCCGAGATCGGCATAGGTCGCCCGGCCGTTTTCCCGCAGCGCCGCGATGATTTTCCTGTCGACGTGGTCCACGTGCCCACCCTAGGCCGCCATTGTGAAGATTCCCGCGCGGTGCCGCCCGATGCGCTGAAGGGTCCTTCGGCGCGCCCAACGTACGTAAAGCGTCCTTCGGCGGCCGTGCCCGCAACACACTCGGAGGCGCTGAGACACATCCCACATCGCGGCCAGGATTGTGCACAACTTTACCGGTGATTATCTCACCGAACAGCGCCCTCACCTCGTGATCGAGCACCACCCATGGCCGGGTATACCGCGCCCGCACCGTGAAACCCGCCGAAATGCCCTTTCCCGGCGACCGGGGCGTCCCCTACCGTCGACACGGCTGGCGGGAAATCGGAAAAGCCCAGTTCAGCGTCACATGTGCAGGTCAGGGCCCACAGCGGTAAACCGGATGACATTACGCCCGGACGCGTCGGATGTCCATAAGAAACATGTCTGTTTTGTCCTTTAAGGGCTCTTTACTCAACGACAACCGTTCGAGTACCTG
Source organism: Amycolatopsis sp. NPDC059027 (assembly GCF_042739735.1). Taxonomy (NCBI): domain Bacteria; kingdom Bacillati; phylum Actinomycetota; class Actinomycetes; order Pseudonocardiales; family Pseudonocardiaceae; genus Amycolatopsis; species Amycolatopsis sp. NPDC059027. The sequence goes on from NZ_JBHYIK010000059.1 coordinate 34,407, forward strand.
ACGGGTGAAGTGCAACGATTGCCGTGTTGGCTACCCCCGGCGCGACGGGCCCACCGGCCCGGCTCGCCTCCGGTATAGCAGTCAGGTCGTTAAGGAGGCGGAAAATGACCGCGACCATGGGAGGACGGTTGCTCACCCCCGGTGAAGTGGCCGCTCTGTTCCGAGTGGACCCGAAGACGGTGACCCGGTGGGCGACCGCCGGCCGCATCGGCTCCATCAGGACCCCGGGTGGGCACCGCCGATTCCGCGAGTCCGAGGTGAACGAGCTCCTGGCCGAGCTGACCACGGATGCGAGCGAACCGGCGCGGCACGCCTGAACCATCCGTGCGTGAGGGTCGTGAGTGGTATGGGGCGGTCAACCGCCTGCCTGCCGGTCACGGCCCTTCGTCACATCCGGGTACCGGGAATCCGCCGATGTGGGGGCGAAGCGGTTAACCTCATGGGGTCGGCAGGCCTGCACGTTGAGGCGCGATGAGCTTATCCTCGCGCAGCCGCTTGTCGCGCCGATCGGGTGCGGGTGTCCCGCACGACACGGAAGGAACCGGGCATGCTCTATCTGCTCGCGGCGGTAGGTGCGCTCACCATCGCCGTACTGTTGTGGCGGGCGTTCGGCGGCTCCCAGCGCGTGGGCGTGCCGACGCGCCAGGCGCCACTGGCCCCGGACGACGATCCCGACTTCCTCCGCAAGCTCGGCGAACAGCAGCGCAAACGCCCCGACGAGGAGTGAATCCCGGCTAGCGGTACTGCTGTGTCCCGAAGCCGTCGGCGACCGTCGCCGCCAGCTCCAGCAGGCTCAACCGGGTGTCCGAGTTCAGCCGGTCCAGTTCGATCTCGGCGCCTTCCTCCAGGTGCGGGTCGAACGGGATGCGGCAGACCGCGCGCACCTTCGCGCCGAAATGCGCGGACAGCTTGTCCAGATCGACCGAGCCACCCTTCGGCCGCACCGAGTTGATCACCGCCACCGAGCGCTTGACCAGTTCCCCGTAGCCGTGCGCCTCGAGCCAGTCCAGCGTCGCCGAAGCGCTGCGTGCCCCGTCGACCGAGCCGGAGGACACCACGACCAGCGCGTCCGCGACGTCGAGGACGCCCTTCATCGCCGAGTGCATCAGGCCGGTCCCGCAGTCGGTGAGCACGATGTTGTAGAAGTGCTCCAGCAGGTTCACCGTGCGCCGGTAGTCCTCCTCGGAGAACGCCTCGGAGACGGCCGGATCCTGTTCGCTGGCAAGGATTTCCAGCCTGCTCGACCCCTGCGAGGTGTATGAGCGGACGTCGCTGTAACGGGTGATGCGATCGGCGTCGCGCAGCAGGTGCCGCACGGTCGCGGTGGTCTCGATCGCGATCTTCTGCGACAGCGTGCCGCGGTCCGGGTTCGCGTCGACGGCCACCACGCGGTCGCCGCGCAGCGAGGCGAACGTCGAGCCCAGCGTGGTCGTCGTGGTGGTCTTGCCGACACCGCCCTTGAGGCTCAGCATCGCGATCTTGTAGCACCCGCGCAGCGGCTGGTTGACCCGCGCGATCAGCTCGCGGCGCCGGACGTCGGCGGGGCTCTCGCCCGGGTTGACCAGCTTTCCGGTGCCCTTGTAGAGCGCCTTGCGCCAGCCGGTCTGCGGCGGCCGCTTGACCTGCTTGACCAGGTGCGCGGTGGCCAGCTCGTCCATGGCGGGCGCGGCGTGCTTGCCGCCCTGCGGCTGCGGGAGCACCCCCGGCGCGGGCTGCGGCACACCCTGGTGCGGTGCGGCCTGCGGGTAGGGCTGCTGAGGCTGTTGTTGCTGCTGCTGGGCCGGGTCGACGTACTGCGGCTGCAGCGGCGGCAGGTGGGGGTCGTATCCCGGATACGGCTGCTGCGGCTGCGGTTGGGGCTGCGCCGAGGCAGGGACCTGGTACGGCCCGGACACCGCCGGGTTGGGCGGCGACACGGACTGCGTCGGCTGGACCTCATAGGCACCCGAATTCGGGTGCGGCGCCGAATCCGTGCGGTCCTCCGAGAACAGCTGTTCGGCCGGTTTGGCCTGCTCAGAGGGCGTAGGAGCCGACTCTTCGCTGGATCCGGTCACCGGTGCGAACCTCCCACGAACGTCGTTGCCTTGCCAGACACTGATTACCCCGTCAGCGATGACGGTAGTCGGCGACACGCTACAGCAGGACCTACCAGGGCCGATCGGTCAGCTGACTCCGGCGTACGAGTGCAATCCCGCCGTGACCAGGTTGACGAAGAACAGGTTGAAGATCGTCGCCGCGAACCCGACGATGTTGATCACCGCGGCGCGCGTGCCGCGCCAGCCCGCGGTCGCCCGCGAGTGCAGGTACGCCGCGTAGACCACCCACGCGATGAACGCGACGGTCTCCTTCGGGTCCCAGCCCCAGAACCGGCCCCACGCCGCCTCCGCCCACACCGCGCCGCACAGCACGCCGAAGGTGAACACCGGGAAGGCGAAGATCGTCGTCCGGTAGGCGATCCGGTCGAGCACGTCCGCGGCGGGCAGCTTCGGCGCGAACCGGGCGAACTTCGCCGGGTTCCGGTCGTGGGCCGAGCGGAACAGGTACAGCACGCTCGCCACGCCGGGGACCAGGAAGACACCGGACCCGATGATGGCCGCGGAGACGTGGATGACCAGCCAGTACGACTGGAGCGCGGGCTGCACCGGCGCCGCGACCGTGTACAGCATGGTGCCGTTGATGAACATCAGGATGACGACGGGCAGCAGCAGGAACGGCGTCAGATGCCGGACAGGGAACTTCCGGACCACGACGAGCCAGGTCACCACCGTGATGAAGGTGACGCCCATGCCGTACTCGTACATGTTGCCCCACGGCGCGCGGTGCGTCGCCAGCCCGCGCAGCACGATCGCGGACAGCTGCAGCAGCGCGCCCAGCACGAGCAGCGCGGCGCCCATCCGGCCGAGCCGCTCCGGCCTGCCGACCTCGCGGGGTGCCTCGGGCTGCGAGGGGACCTCGGTGGTCACCGGCCCGCCCGCGCCGACCAGCTCGCGTGCCCGCTGCTTGCTGCGTTCGGCGGCCTGCCTGCCCTTCGCCCCGAAGCCCTGCTCCACGAGGGTGAGCATCAACGCGAGGACGTAGATCGCCACGGTGGTCGTGTACAGCCAGTTGCTGTACTGCGACAACGTGTCGTTGATCGGCATTCTCAGCTGCCCTTCTCGCCGGTTACCAGTCGTTCACTGATGCGCTGGAACTCTTCGCCGTATCCGGCCTGATCGGTGCGCGCCAGCCCGGCGACCTCGATCACGGTACGCGCCTCGCCCTCGCCACCCGGGCGCACCCGGACCCACAACCGACGCCGCTTGACCAGCAACGATCCGCCGAGACCGACGAACATCGCGATCGCGAAACCGAGGACGTACCCCTGCGTCGGATCGTGGGAGACCTGGAGCCCGACCCACGGCTGGACACCGTCGAACTTGACCTTCGTCCCGTCGTCGAGCTTGGTCTCCTGGCCGACCTGCATGTTGAGCCGGGTCAGCTTCTTCAGCCGTCCGTCGGCGACCCGGGACTGGTCGATCTCGAACAGCGACTGGCCGCGTCCCGCGTCGAGCCCGAGGTCGCCGCGGTAGATGTCGACGGCGACCTGCGGATTGTTCAGCTCCGGCGCGGTCGAGGTGAGAATGCCGCCGTGGACCAGCGGGGTCGGCGCGAGCAGGCCGGTGATCGCGAGCTGCCGGGTGCGTCGCTGCGCCTCGTCGGTGATGCCCGGCTGGTCGAACTTCGTCGCGCCCTCGGCGGTCATGGTGGGCACGATCGCGGTCCGCCACTGGGTCGCCATCGTGCGGACGCTGCCGTCGGGGAAGGTGACGGTGAACTTCGGGGTGTAGCCGTGGTCGAGCAGGTAGACGCGCACGCCGTCGACCCGCAGCGGCGAGTTGACCTCCAGGCCGTACGGCCGCCAGGTGCCGGTCTGCAGGTCTTCGCCCGCCTGGTACTCGATCTTCGAGTGGAAGTAGTCGGCCTGCCCAGCCGGGGTGTAGTGCGCGTTGAAGTCGTTCACCTTCACGCAGAACGGCGTCAGGTCGGTGCCGTCGACGCGCAGGCCGGCGTTGAACGAGTCGTAGTTGTAGATGCCGCCGTTGCAGAACTGGCTGCCGTCGGCCTGCACGATGACCTGGCCGTCGTAGCTGAACAGCTTGCCGAGCGCGAAGAACACGATCAGCCCGAGCATGCCGAAGTGGAACACCAGGTTGCCGGTCTCGCGCAGGTAGCCGCGTTCCGCGGAGATGCTGTGGGCGCCGTCGCCCTCGTCGCGCTGGACCCGCCGCCAGCCGGACAGCCGCGCGTTCGCGTCCTCGAGGACGTCTTCGACCGGCCGCTCGGTGCCCGCGACGCGGTAGTGCGGCATGCGGCCGAGTTTGCGCGGGGTGAGCACCGGCTTGGCGCGCATCGCCTTGACGTACTCGAAGCTGCGCGGCGTCAGGCAGCCGACGAGCGACACCATGAGCAGGATGTAGATCGCGGAAAACCAGACGCTGCTGTAGACGTCGTAGAACTCCAGCTTGTCCAGCAGCGTGCCCCACCAGCCGTGCGCGGTGATGTACTCGTCGACCTTCGGGGCGTTGAGCCTGCGCTGCGGCAGCAGGGCGCCGGGCAGCGCGGCGAGCGCGAGCAGGAAGAGCAGGACGAGCGCGGTGCGCATCGACGTCAGGCCGCGCCAGGTGTTGCGCAGGAAGGCAAGGACGCGCCTGAGCGGCGACGTGTGCTTCGGCTTCGGCTGCTGCGCCGGGGGCGTCTCCGTGGTCGTCACAGCGGCAGCTCGAGGTTGTTCGCGAGGCTGTTGCGCAGCCACCCCATCAGATCTCCCCACAACCCGGTGACGAGCAGGATCCCGACGATCATCAGCAGCGCGCCGCCGACGATCTGGACGCGGCGGCCGTTGCGGCGCAGCCAGTCGGTGGCCCGCACGGCCCAGCGCGCGCCGAGCGCGATGAGCAGGAACGGCAGGCCGAGGCCGAGGCAGTAGATCGCGATCAGCAGGTAGCCGCGCGCCGCGGCGCCGCCGGTGGCGCTGGCCATGCTGGTCACCGCCGACAGCGTCGGGCCGATGCACGGTGTCCAGCCGAGCCCGAAGACGGCGCCGAGCAGCGGCGCGCCCCAGATCCCGCCGCGCGGCACGTGGTGCGAACGGAACTCGCGCTGCAGGCCGGGGATCCAGCCGAGGAACACCAGCGCCATGGCGATCGTGAGCACACCGCCGACGCGCTGAAGGACGTCCTGGTTGATCGTGATCGTGTCGGCGAGCCAGACCAGCGTGCCCAGCGTGGCGACGAAGACGACGGTGAACCCGAGCACGAAGAGCAGGGCCGCGCCGACGACGGCGTAGCGGCCCTTCTTACGCTGTTCGTCCGCGCTGACCGCGGGGGCGTCCGCGCCGACCAGCGCGGCGAGGTACGCCAGGTACCCCGGCACGAGCGGGACCACACACGGGGACGCGAACGAGAGGGCCCCGGCGAGCAGCGCGACGCCCGCGGCGAGCAGCAGCGGCCCGGAAAGCGCCAGCTCGGACACGGAGTTCACTCCGACGAGAGTAGGCAGTGAGCTTCGCGTTAACCCGCCGGGGCCGTCTCACAGGACGTACGTCACGACGAAACAGGACCAAGGTCCTGGGGCGCGCTTCGTGCTGTGTGCGTGGTGGTGTGGCCGTGTCCCCCGAGCGCCACATTGGGGTTTCTCGGTAGTGGTCGGTTGCGTTCGATACGGGCGACGGCGGTTGCGGGCTTGTGTCCTGGTCGGCAGTATCGCGAATGGGACATTGGGGACGTTCAACGCCGTCAATGTCGCATTCGCGACGCTCCAGCGCCGAGGCCCCTGTCCCGAACGCGTCGTTCAGGACGGTCATCGTCCCCAACGGAGCGTTCGCGACACCGGGCGAATGGAGTCGGCGAGCGCAGGGAAGTCCGAGGGACGCCCTGGGTGCATCCACCGCACCCAGGGACGCCCTTGTCACACCCCAGACCAGCGCACCCCAGGCGTCCTACAACACCTCCGGCAACACACACGGCCCCAGAACCCTGAGCGAGAAAACCACATTCGGGCGCATGAGCCACCCCGGAACAGGAGCGAGGGACCTTTGCTACCGCCCGGCCGTGCGCTGTCCCCGCCGAGCTGTCCACAACCGGACCCGTTGTCCACAGATTCTCCGCGAGCCCTATATTCGCAGGTCAACCCCGATATGCTGGTTGCAGGGGTGCCCCCGGGAGGGTGGGGGAATGCCTATCGGATGGCGTGGCCCGGGGAGCGGACGCGGGGAGTCAGGCGGCGCGGCGGCCGGGCAGGAACTGGTCGAGCGCGGCCACGCTGTGCTCGACGGCCTGGGCACCGTAGGTGAACATCGCCGTCTCATAGGTGTCGACGGCGTCGAGCAGGCTCGTGCCCGGCTCCACCAGCAGGTCACGCAGCCGCCGCGCGTCGTGCAGGGCGGTGTTCGCGCCGTTGCCGCCGCTGGGCGAGGTCGCGTGGATGGCGTCCCCCAGCAGCGTCACCGGCCCCAGCGGCCAGCGCACGCCGGGCCGGACGACCCGGATCGAAAGCCACGACGTGTGCTCCGGGTCCGCCGCCTCGACGAGCGCCCGCACGTCGGGATGCCAGCCCTCGATCGCGGCGAGCACGGCGTCCCGCGGCGGCAGTTCCTCCTGCTCCGGCGCCGGCATGAGCACCCAGCGGGCGTAGTCACCGACGTCCGGTAGCGCCACGCCCAGCTCCGCGCCCGCTTCGCGCGGCGGCCGCCGGAACCGCATCAGGCCGATCATCAGCATCACCTCGCCGTCGCTGACCCCCGCGCCGAATCCCGGCACCAGCGCGGCGAACCGGTCGGTGAGCGGCGTGCGCCCGATGACACACCGGACGCCGGTGTCCTCGGGCCGCACGCCTGGACTGAGCTGTGCACGCACCGCCGAGTTGATTCCGTCGGCGCCGACGAGCAGATCGGCCTCGGTGGCCGAACCGTCGGTGAACTCGGCCCGCACCCGGCCGTCGCCGAGCACCCGATAGCCACCGAGCCGCTTGCCGAACCTGACGTCGATTCCGGTGAGCAGCAGCTGCCGCAGCACCTGCCGATCGACCGTGGTCGCCGTCATCGGCGGCCGTGCCCCGGTGAACTCCAGCCCCGGCCCGTAGTTCTCCCTGCTCCCGCTGAGGCGGCCGGTCGTCGCGTCGAGCAGGCCGTGCAGCCGCTCGGGAAGACAGGCGCGCAGCGCGCCGACCCCCAAGTCGCCCAGCCCGATCCGATACCCCTGGAACCGGCCGTGGACATCCGGGTCCCGTTCGTACACCTCGACCTCCACGCCCGCGCCGCGCAATCCCTGCGCCAGGCACAGCCCGCCGAGTCCCGCCCCGATCACCGCCACCCTCACGACAACCTCCTGAACACCGCTCAATTGAACAGTGCTCAAGTTACCTGAACAGTGCTCAATTCGCCAGGCGTGGTGAACTGGGCACCGAAGATCGGAGGGGTGGATGCCGCTGAACCCTGCCACGGTGCTCGACGCCGCGGTGGCCCTGCTCGACGAAACGGGTCTGGACGAGTTGTCGACCCGCAAACTGGCCGACCGCCTCGGCGTCCGCGTCGGCGCGCTCTACTGGCACTACGCGAACAAACAGGCCCTGCTGGACGCGATCGCGGAGCGCATCCTCGCCGACGCCACGGCGGACGTCGCGAGGGCCAAGGCCGTCTGCCCCATCGAGGCCTGGCAGGACGAGGTGATCTGCTTCGCGCACGCACACCGCGATGCGATGCTGGCCCATCCCGATGGCGCCCGGGTCATCGCGACCATGAGCGCCCCGGGGCCGGTCGCTCTCGCGTTCCTCGGACAGCTCATCGACACGCTCGGCTCCGCCGGAATGTCCGGCCTGGACGCGGAGGCCTGCGCGGACGTCGTGACGAGTTACGTCAACGGGTTCACGATCGAGGAACAGGCCCGCCGGACGTCGGTACCCCGCGCGCTGCGGGACACCGCGTTCACGACGGGCCTGTCCGTCGTGGTGGACGGCCTCGCCGTCCGCACCACTCGCTGACCCAGCGGACCCGGATCAGCCGAAAAGCTCCTCTCGCGTCACCGATCCGGCCTCCTCGCCGGGTACGGAGACGTGACAATCGGCGTAGAGCGCGCCCTCACTCTCGAACCCCGCGGGATCTTTACCGAGCGCCGCCAGATTCGACAGTGTCTGTGCACGTTCCGCTGCACTCGCAATCGAACGTTGTTTCACCGGTCGCGACGAACTCCTCGTCACATATCCCCGCTCGCCGAAACAGCGTTCGAACGAGGAATAATCGAGGGTCCGCAACGCGGAGGTGGCGATCCACGGCGGCCTGCCGGTATTCGCTTCGAGCAACCGGGAAAACGTTCTCACGGTGACATATCCGACACACCCGGTCGAGATGATCAGGTCGACGTCCGCCAATCCGGCAGGCACTCCCGGTGATTCCTCCGCCTCCAGATCGAGTGCCGCACCCCGGTCGATCAGCCCGGTTTTCGTCGCGTACTCGACCGCGTGAGTGGCTATGTCGATTCCGTGAATCCGGTGTCCGGACGGCGTTTTCCGCGTGGCGAAGAACTTCCTGTCAACCTCGGACGGCTCCTGCGTCGCGTCACCTTCCCGCTGCTCACCGCGCCCGTAAAGGTCATCCAGAGTCAACTCGTAGTTCAACAGCGCGCCATTGATACCGTACGAGCAGCCGACGTCGAGGATGGTGAGCGGAGCAGATCCCCGCACTCTTCGCACCGCTTCGATCACCCGCAGAAACGACGGCATGACATTCTCCGGCAGCCGGTAGCCAACTCTTTCCATGGCCGCGAAGTAGTCCCGCGGATCCGGCCGGTTGTACACGTCGTTGAAATCGGCTTTGGCGGCATTGAACGCGGTATCGCTCGTCAGCACGACGACTCCTTGCATCGAAAGAAAGCACAGTCGTGTCAGCAGTAAATACGGTGTTGCGACAATAAATGGAGCGGCGCGATTCCGGCGAAATCATCCGTCAAGTTTGGCCGGGCAAACGCGTTTACTCAATCTCCGATTCCAGCCAAGCAGGTGAACGAGACCCCCGTCAATGGTCCATTGGAGTGACGGGGGCCTGCGTTCCGGTTACTGGATCTCGCGTTTCAGCAGGTCAGGGCGCTTCGGCGGCAAGGCGCTGCACCAGCGGCAGCAGGTCGCTCGCGAGTACCTGACGGAGGAAAACCGCCGCGACCCGATGTTGTTTGTCCAGTACGAGCGTCGACGGGATGATGTTGCGCGGATAGCCCGAAAGCTGCAACAGGGTGCGTCCGGACGGGTCATAGATCGACGGATACGTCAGCTTCCGGTCCCGTACGAAATCCTGCGCCGCCTGGCGCGACGGGTCCCGCACGTCGAGCCCGACGAGCTGGGTCCCGAACGGCTGCGCCTGCTCCGCCAGCTTCTCCAGCTCCGGCGCCTCCGCCCGGCACGGACCACACCACTGGCCCCACAGGTTCAGCACGATGATCTTGCCGGGGAAGTCCGCGAGCGACAGCTGCTTGCCCTCGTTCATCAGATCGTCCCCCGCCAGCACGGGGGCGGTCTGCCGCTGCGGGAGGTCGTAGGTGATGTCGAGCTTGCCGCCAGGGGAAACGAAGGTGAAACTGCTTCCCTGGACGACCGCGTCCTTGCCGGTCGAACAGCCCGCGACCAGCAACGCCGCGCTCAGCACGAGTGCGCCCAGCCGCCGTTTCACGCGCCCGTCACCTTCGGATCGGTCGCGCCGGCGGGTTCGCTGTAGACGATCTCGCGCAGCTCCCGGTCGTCGAAGACCAGGCTGGTCAGCGACGCGAGCGAACACTGCCGCTTGCGCGGGTCGTGCCACAACCGCTTCGCCTCGAGGAATCGCCGCAGGGTCCAGATCGGCAGCTGATGCGAAACGCACAGGGCTTCATGTCCCTCGGCCGCCTCGGCCGCGCGGTAGACGGCGCCGAGCATGCGGTGGGCGATCTCCACATACGGCTCGCCCCAGGACGGCGTGAACGGGTCCCGCAGCTTCGGCCAGTGCTTCGGCTGGCGCAGCGCGCCGTCCCCGACGGCGACCCGCTCGCCCTCGAACTGGTTCGCCGCCTCGATCAGCCGCTCGTCGGTGGCGACGTCGAGGCGATGCGCGGCCGCGATCGGCGCCGCGGTCTCCTGCGCGCGCTGCAACGGCGACGCCACGACGTAGATGAGATCGTGGCCGGCAACAGCCTCCGCGACGGTCAGCGCCTGCTGCTGGCCACGGTCGGAAAGCCGGTAACCGGGCAGGCGGCCGTACAGAACCTTCTCGGGGTTGTGGACTTCGCCGTGACGCAGCAGGTGCACGATCGTCTTCACGGCTGTACCGCCTCGGCGGCCGCACGCGCCGCGGCGGGCAGGGCCGCCTCGATCACCGCGAACGCCTCGTCGTCCATGGCGGCGTTGACGAACCACGCCTCGAACGCGCTCGGCGGCGGATACACCCCGGCGTCGAGCAGCGCGTGGAAGAACGCCGGGAAACGCCAGGTCTCGGCGGCCTGCGCGCCCGGGTAGTCCCGCACCGGCGTCTCGCTGAAGAACACGCTGACCAGGTTGCCCGCGTACTGCACGGAATGCGCGACGCCCGCCTCGCTCAGCGCGGCGCCGAACAGGCCGCCGAGGCGCTTAGCGTTCGTGTCCAGTGCCGTGTACACGGCATCGTCGGCCGCGCGCAGCGTCGCCAGCCCGGCGGCCACCGCGACCGGGTTCCCGGACAACGTCCCCGCCTGGTAGACCGGGCCACCAGGCGCGAGCTTCGCCATCACGTCGGCACGTCCGCCGAACGCCGCGGCGGGCAGCCCGCCGGACATGACTTTGCCGAAGGTGTAGAGGTCACCCGCGACCCCCTCGAGCCCGTACCAGCCCGAGCGCGAGACGCGGAAGCCCGTCATCACCTCGTCCATGACGAGCAGCGCGCCGTACTCGTGCGCGAGGTCGCGCAGCCCGGCGTTGAAGCCCTCGTCCGGCGCGATCGCGCCCATGTTGCCCGCCGCCGCCTCGGTGATCACCGCCGCGATCGAGTCCGGGTTGTCCACAAAGGACTTCCGGACGGCGTCGAGGTCGTTGTAGGGCAGCACCAGGGTGTCCGCGGCCTGCGCGCCGGTGACGCCCGGCGACGTCGGGAGACCGAGCGTGGCCACCCCGGACCCGGCTTCGGCGAGCAGCGCGTCGACGTGACCGTGGTAACACCCGGCGAACTTGATGATCTTCGGCCGGCCGGTGAAGCCGCGCGCCAGCCGGATCGCGCTCATGGTCGCCTCGGTGCCGGAGTTGACCAGCCGCACCCGCTCGACCGGGGCGACCCGGGTGATGATCTCTTCGGCGAGTTCGACCTCGCCCAGCGTCGGGGTGCCGAAGCTCAGACCGCCGGCGGCCGCGCCGCGGGCCGCCTCGACGACACCCGGGTGGGCGTGGCCGAGGATCATCGGCCCCCACGAGGACACCAGGTCGACGTAGCGGTTGCCGTCGACATCCCACAGATAGGGCCCCTGACCCTTGACCATGAACCGCGGGGTGCCACCGACGGAGTTGAACGCGCGGACCGGCGAGTTCACCCCGCCCGGGACCGCCGCTTTCGCGCGGGCGAACCATGCCTTGGACTGCTCGGTTCCAGAAGTCACCCGTCCAGTCTCGCAAACCCCGCGCGAACGCCGCCGCGACCCCCGTCACCTGCTTCTTTCCCCTTTCTTTCGCCGGCCCTAGGATCGGCTCATGCCGGTGACCACGACCACACCGCGGCACAATCCGTGGCTGGCGCTGCTCGGGTTCGTCGCGGTGGTCGCCGTGGTGGGCCTGGTCGGCGGGCTGGCCGCGACGTCGGCGCGGGAGATCTACGCCCGCCTGAACCAGCCGGAGTGGGCCCCGCCCGCCGAGCTCTTCGGTCCGATGTGGACGGTCATGTACCTGCTGATCGCCTTCGCGGGCTGGTGGTACTGGCGCACGGACGGGGAGACCAGCGCGTACTCGGCCTACGGCATCGGCCTGCTGCTGAACGTCCTGTGGACGCCGCTGTTCTTCGCGGGGCGTTCGACGACGCTCGCGCTGTTCGACATCGTGGCACTGGATTTCGTGGTACTCGTGACCATCGTGCTCTTCGCGCGGCGGTCGCGGCTGGCGGCGGGGCTGCTGGTGCCCTATGTGGGCTGGCTGTTGTACGCGACGGCGCTGAATTCCGCGGTGGTCGTGCTGAACTGAGTTCCACGGCTCGGGTTCGGGCTTGGGGCGGCGGGTACCGAGGGACGCCCTGGGTGCGTTCACCGCACCGAGGGACGCCCTTGTCGCACCTCACCACGCCGCTCGGCCACGGTCTCGCCCTTCTGCCTCGGCACTACCTGGCTCCGGGAGCCGCAGGCTGCGAGGCGTACCGAACGCGGTGAAGGCCCCCTTCACAGCGCTGAGTGCCCTGAAAGTTCCCTTCACCATGCCAGAGTCCACAAAGGACGAACGTGGGGCGGCGGGAGCGCCTGGCCGGACGTCACGAACGCGTCGTTCGCGACGTCCAACGTCCGCAACGGAGCGTTCACGGCAGCGGGCGCGGCGCCCGGCGTGACGGAGAGGCCCGAGCAACTCGGGGCGCACCCCAGGCCGAGCCACGCCCCGAGTTGTCCACAACTCCCCTGACTGTCCACAGATTTCCGCGGCTCCGGTTTTCGTCGTGCTCCCGCGATAGAATGTTGCAGGGACGCCCCCCATAGGGCGGGTGGGGGATGGGGGTCGGTGGGGAGTGGTCAGCGTGGGGGTTGCTGGGTGATGGCTTGGGCGGTCACGGCGCCGGAGGAGTCCGGCTGGCCCTGCACGGTCACGGTGGCGCCCGGTTTGAGGTCGGCGAGTTTGCCGGGCTGGGTGAGGCCGATCGTGGTGGAGTCCGTTGTGGACACGGTGATTTCGGTGCCCTGAGCGGTTTTCAGGGTCAGTGTGCTGCCCTCGATCTTCTCGATCGTGCCCGCGGTACCGCGGCCGCCCGCGCCGCGGGTGCCGCCCTGGTTTCCGGTGCCCTGGCCGCCGGTTCCGTTCTGTCCCTGCCGCTGACCTTGGCCGCGCGCGTCACTGCCGGAGCCGGATGCCGCGCTCGAGCCCGGGCGGAAAGCGGCGTGTGTCCACGCCCCGGCGCCGAAAGCGAGTGCGAAAACCAGCAAGGCGGCCAGGATGAGCGTCGGCTTCCCGAACGGCGTCGCCACGCGCTTGAGTTCCCGGTCGAGATCGCCTTCGACGGCGGGGGCGGCGACGACCGATTCCGGTGACACGGGCGGGAGTTCGGCCGTCGGTTCCTCGGCGGGCCTGTCGGAGGTGGTGGAAGACATCGCGAAGAACTCCTACTCGTGCCGCAAGGCGTCGATGGGGCGCAGTTTGGCGGCCCGGTTCGCCGGGAAACTGCCGAAGAACAGGCCGATCAGCGCGGAAACCGCGAAGGCGAGCGCGATCGAGGACGGCACCACCACCGGGGTGATCCCGGCGACGGTGAACTGGCTGCCGACAACGCCGATCACGACCCCGAGCAGGCCGCCGAACAGGCTCAGCATCGTGGCCTCGGCGAGGAACTGGCCGAGAATCGCCGACCGCGGCGCCCCGATCGCCTTGCGGATCCCGATCTCCCGGATCCGCTCGGTCACCGTCACCAGCATGATGTTCGTGACGCCGATTCCCCCGACCAGCAACGAAATCGCCGCGACGGCCGCCAGCAACACGGTGAACGTCTGCGTGGCAGAGGTCCGGGTCGCCAGTAGCTGCTCGGAGTTCTGGATCTGGTAGTCCGGCGTCGCGCCCGCGCGGATCCCGTGCCGCGCGTCGAGGATCGCGGTGATCTCCGCCTGCGCGAGCCCCACCGAGTCCGCCGAACCCGCTTGGACGGCGATCTGGTTCAGGCTTCCGTAACCGCTCAGCGAGTTCTGCACCGCGCTCAGCGGCGCGACCGCGACGTCGTCGGCGTTCTGCAGGCCGGTACTCCCCTTGGCCTGCAACACCCCGAGCACGGTGAACTGAATGCTGTTCAACAGCACGTTCTTCCCCACCGCGGCGTCGGCGGTCCCGAACAGCGACTGCGCGGTCGTCGGGCCCAGCACGACGACCTTGCGTGCCGACGCGACATCCTCGTCGGTGAACAACGCACCGTCGGCGATCGCCCGGTTCGTCGTCGTGAAGTACGCCGGTTCGGTGCCGGCCACGGTCGGGATCGAGTACGAGGTCTGGCCGTACGTCGCGGTCGCCGTCGTGTTCACCACCGGCGACGCGGCCTTGACGTCCGGCGCGCCCACCGGATCCACCAGCGCGTGCGCGTCCTGCACCGTCAACGGCCGCGAGCCCGCGCTCTGGCCGCCCCGGAGCGGGGACACGTTGACCACGTTCGTGCCCAGGCCCTGGATGCTCGCCGCGATCGCCGCCGACGCGCCGTTGCCGACCGCGACGAGCAGGATCACCGCCGCCACCCCGATCGTGATGCCGAGCGTCGTCAGCGCGGAACGCAGCTTGTTCGCGGTCAGCCCGCGCACCGCGAACCGCAGGATTTCCAGCAGGTTCACGTCGACACTCCCACCGCACGGCGAGTCTCGTCGACGACGATCAGCCCGTCGTCGACACGGACGACGCGGTGCGCGTGCGCGGCCACCTCGTCCTCGTGCGTGATCACCACGACGGTCCGGCCCTGCGCGTTGAGCCGGTCGAACACGCCGAGCACGTCCGCGGTGCTGGCCCGGTCGAGGTTCCCGGTCGGTTCGTCGGCCAGCAGCAGCGCCGGACCGGTCACCAGCGCCCTCGCCACGGCGACACGTTGTTGCTGCCCACCGGAAAGCTCACTGGGCAGATGCCGCGCGCGCTCGGTCAGCCCCACCATCTCCAGTGCCGCCAACGCCCTGCGCCGCCGCACCACCCTGCGTAGTCCACTGTAGACAAGAGGGAGTTCCACATTGGACAACGCGGAGGTGCGCGGGACCAGATTGAAGGACTGGAAGATGAAACCGATCTTCCTGTTGCGCAGCAAGGCGAGCTGACGTTCGTTGAGGTCGGCGACGCTGAACCCGTCGAGCAGGTACCTCCCCGCGGTCGGCACGTCGAGGCAGCCGAGCATGTTCAGCAGCGTCGACTTCCCGGAGCCGGACGCACCCATGATCGCGACGTACTCCCCTTGCCGGACGACGAGATCGACACCGCGCAGCGCGTGCACGGCGGTTTCCCCGCTGCCGTAGGTCTTCCGCAGTCCGGAGACCGCGATCACCGGCTTCATCCGCGTCCCCCGCCGCCGAACCCGCGCTGGCCGCCGTTGCCCTGACCACCGGTACCGGGGAATCCGCCGGTACCGCCGCGCTGGCTGCCGTTGCCGGTCGTCGCGCTGGGCGCTGCCGCGGTGAGCACCACGTTGTCGCCCTCGTCCAGCCCGGAGGTGATCTGCACGGTCGACTCGCCGCGGATGCCGATCTGCACCTGCCGCGTCACGTTCTGCCCGTTCGCCTGGACCGTGACGACGTTCGTGTTCCCGACCGTCCGCACCGCCGCCGCGGGCACGCTCAACGCGTTGTCCGCCTGGGCGACGGTGATCACCACGCTCGCCGACTGACCCGGCCGCAGGCCGTCCGGCGGGCTGCTCATGCTCAGCTGCGCGCCGTAGGAAACGACGTTCCCGCTCGTGGTCGGGGTGAGGTCGACCTTCGTCACACTCGCCTGGATCGGCTTGTCCGGCAAGGCGTTGAGCGTCACCGTCGCCTTCTGGCCCGCCTTCACCTTGCTGACGTCGATCTCGGCGACCGAGGTGTTCACGACCAGGCCGCTCATGTTCGTGATGACGATGAACCCGTTGTTCGACGAACTCGCGCTCGACGACTGCTGACCGCTCTGCCCGCCCTGGCTGTTCTGTCCGTTGCCACTCGAGCCCGTCGTTGTGGACGCAGACGCCGAGGACTGGCCGCTGCCCGAGGAACCCGTCTGCTGCCCCACCGCGCCGTTGATCGCGGTGACCGTCCCCGCGCCCGGTGCGTAGAGCACGGTCGCGTTGACGGCGGCCTGTGCGTTGTCGACGTCGAGCTGCGCCTGGTCCACTTTGGCCTGCAAGGCCGTCACGCTGTTCTGCGTCGTGGCTGTCTGTGTGGAACCCTTGGCGCTCGTCGTGGCGGGAGCGGCCTCACCCGCGGTGAGCGCCTCCTGCGCGGCGGCCAGATTCGCCTGCGCGACCTGAAGTTGCTTGTTCGCCTGAGCACTGTCGAGGGTGGCCAATTTCTGTCCGGCCGTCACGACGTCGCCGACATTCACCGAAATCGCGGAAACCTTGCCGGACGTCCCGAAATTCGCCGCGCCCGTGTAGCTGCTGGCCAGTGTGCCCGCGGCGGAAATCGTCTGCGTCACCGTCGCCAGCCGGGCCGGTGTGGTGCGCGTCTGCGCCTGCGCGGTACTGCTCGACGGCGTGAAAGCCTGATATATCCCGAAAGCCGCGCCGCCGAGCAGCACGACCAGTACACCGTTGATGACCCACGTCCGAGTGGGGCGCCGCCGCGTCATGCGGAAACCCTGCGGGCACCGGTTATCAGCCAGCTAGGGGTTTCCTGTGCCGCACCTGTGTATCGGGCGGCTCAGTCCTTCTTCGCGCGGCGCCGCGCACGCACCGCGAGCGACAGCTGACGAACCGCGTCCACCAGCAGGATCGCCGCGAGCGCACCGAGCCCGAGCGCACCGGCGATGAGGTGACCGAAATACCGTTGCGACACCAGGACCGCGCCGTCGCCGGCGGTCGTCGTCACCGTCTCGACGCCCGCGTCCCAGCACGCGAACGCGCCCCAGACGGCGAGCGCGGCCAGCAGCACCTCGACGAGGGCGACCAGCGCCCGCCATGGCTTGTTCAGCCGCGCGGACGGCGCGGGCTCTTCCGGCGGCCAGAGTTCCGCTCCGGTGGGCTGTGGCAGCTCGATCACGGTGTGCAGCCTCTCACGACTCTCCGGGGTTGGCGCTGTCGGCATCGGCACTGTCTTTATCTGCAGTGTCTTCATCGGCACTGCCGTCATGGGCGCTACCGGTGCCGACGAGCCGGGAAAGCGCGTCGCGCAGGGCTTCCGCGTCTTTCGCCCAGGCGAGGACGACCGAGCCGTCGGTGAGCTTGACCGGCAGCTCGTCGTACTTCCGGGGCACCGCCCAGCCCCCGCCGAGCACCCGCGCACCCGCTGGTGCGCCGACGTCGGTGACCGCGGCGATTTCCGCCGCCGGGACGGTTTCCCGGCCCTGCCGGTAGCCGGCGGTGGTGACCGCGAGCGAAAGGTAACGACGCCGGGCATAAACCCACGGCGCGGTGATCGCGCACAACGCGAGCCCCGCCAGAATCCACGCGAAGGTGTGTACCGGCCCGCCGAGCAGCAACTCGGACAGCCAGCCCAGCACGGCGAACAGCGGCCCCCACAGCACGGCGATCCAGCCGACGCCGGGTTCGTGGTACAGCACGCGCTCACTCATGCGGTCTCAATTCACCTTCCGGCCGACCTTCGGGAAGTAGGCCGCCACGCTCGGCAAGTACATCAGGATCAGGGCGACGACCGCGAGCAGCAGGCTCACCACCAGGAAGGGCAGCAGCGCCTGTGGCAGGAACAGCAACGGGAAGATCGCCTCGAAGATCGCCAGCGCGGTCACCACGGAACGCGCCGAACGGGTACCTTGACGCGCCTTGTAGGCGAACAGCGCGATCAGCAGACTGAACACCACGGCGCCGACGAGCAGCGTCCACAGGAATGTCGTCATCCCCGCCGCGATGTCCGCGGGGCTCGGTTTCGGCCCGGGGGCCTTCGCTTCATTGGTCGCCTTGATCACGGCGTCGATCAGGCGCTGCTTCTCCACGAGGAAGAGAATCTGCCCGGCGACCAGCACCACGCCCGAGGCGATCCACAGCACGAACGAGATGTTGACCGGCGTCGGCACCGTGTACGCCGGCGCCTGCTGACCCGGCAGCACCGGATCGGGCGCGCGGCCCCGCTTGCGGCGCTCGTCGTCGGTCAGCCCGGCGAGGTCGTCGGGGATCTCGTTCTCCTTGTCGGCCACCCCGAGGACTCTAGCCCGTGCGCGAGGTCAGTCCAGCCAGGCGGCGGCCTCGGCGGCCCAGTAGGTGAGGATCAGGTCCGCGCCCGCGCGCCGGATCGACGTCAGTACCTCGAGGACGGTGCGCTCGCGGTCGAGCCAGCCGTTCGCGGCCGCGGCCTCGACCATCGCGTACTCGCCGGAGATGTTGTACGCCGCGACCGGCACCGGTGAGATGTCCGCCGCCGCCTTCACGACGTCCAAATAGGACAGTGCGGGCTTGACCATGACCATGTCGGCGCCCTCGGCGAGGTCCAGCTCGATCTCGCGCAGCGCCTCGCGCGCGTTGCCGCTGTCCTGCTGGTATGTCTTGCGGTCGCCCTTGAGCTGCGAGTCCACCGCCTCGCGGAACGGCCCGTAGAACGCGCTGGCGTACTTCGCCGAGTAGGCGAGGATCGCCGCCGAGCTGTGCCCGACCTCGTCCAGCGCGCGGCGGATGACGCCGATCTGGCCGTCCATCATCCCGCTCGGCCCGAGCACGTGCGCCCCGGCTTCGGCCTGTGCGACCGCCATTTCCGCGTACAGCCGCAGCGTCGCGTCGTTGTCGACCGTGCCGTCGGCGTCCAGGACACCGCAGTGGCCGTGGTCGGTGAACTCGTCGAGGCAGGTATCGGCCATCAGCACGGTCGCGTCGCCGAGCTCGGTCCGCAGGTCGCGCAGCGCGACGTTCAGGATGCCGTCCGGATCGACCGCGCCGGAGCCCTCGGCGTCGCGCACCTTCGGGATGCCGAACAGCATCAGCCCGCCGACACCGGCGTTGACCGCGTCGACGGCGGCCTTGCGCAGCGAGTCACGGGTGTGCTGGACGACGCCGGGCATGCTCGCGATCGGCCGTGGCGCGTCGGCGCCCTCGGCCACGAACATCGGGAGGATCAGCTGACGCGGCCGCAACGTCGTCTCGCCGACCAGCCGGCGCATGGCCGGGGTCGTACGGAGCCTGCGGGGTCGATGCTCAGGGAACACGTCCTCCACGGTACCCCGGCCGGTCGGGATCGTGGGGTGCGGGCGGGTAAGCGGGCACTCCGCCGGAAGAAGCGCTTTTCCCGATGTGCCAAGGAAAAGCGCGTTCTCGAAGTGACAGTGCGTCAGCTCCCCGGCCCGATACCTCAGTGTTCCCAGGTACGAACGACGTGCGCCGGATCGTCGAGCCACAGCGTCTGCGCCCCCTCCGGCGTGACGGTGAGCCCGAACCGATCGAGACCAGGTTCCCCGTTCTCGTACCACCAGTCATACGCGGCCACGACCTCGTCCCACAGGCGGCGAGGGCCGAACTGATGGACCGTGAAGGGCGCGGGATCGTTGAGGTTGGCATCCAGCCGCGCCCACGACCTGGTATCGGGGTCGTCGAGCTCGAAGTTGTGGTGCAGCGGACCGTACGCACCCCACTCCGTCACCAGGTTCGCCGCAGCCAGCCGAGCACCGATGGCGAACAGGCCCTTCCCGGGGTTGAGCATCCGATCGAGGTCGCGGCCCCGACAGTCGGTGGTGGACACTTCGGCAGCGGCGATGTCGGCGGGATCGGGCTCGAAAGCGTGGAGCGCGCGACGCTGGCTGCGCACGCGCATGAACGCCAGATCACCGGAGAACCGGCCGGTGCCGACACCGTCGGCATCCTTGACCAGGGTCAGCATGACGCCGTTGGACCAGTCGGTACCCCACGGGGTGACCAGGCGACCTCCTGGCCGCAGCTGACTTGCCCAGGCGACGGGCACGACCTCACGAATCGCCGCGGTGGAGATGACCCGCTCGTACGGGGCGCCATCGGGACAACCGGCCAGCCCGTCGCCCGTGATCACCCGCGGACCGTCGTACCCCGCGTTCGCCAGCGCGCGGCGCGCGTCATCCGCGAGCTGGGGGTCGACTTTCGATCGTGGTGACGTGCCCATCCGGGGCGACGCGGCGGTGCAGGAGAGCCGCGTTCCATCCGGTTCCGGTGCCGATCTCCAGTACGGAATCACCGGGCTGCGGATCGAGCACGTCGAGCATCTCGGCGACGATGCTGGGCTGGCTGCTCGAACTGGACGGAAAGCTCCCCCGCTCGCCGGGGCGGACTTCGCCGAGATCGACCTGCGTGATCACGGGCGCGTCGGCGGCCACCGCCTCGGCCCACCGATCCGGTTCGTCGTGCTTGGACAGAGCGACGAAATCATCCCCGTCGCGCACCCAGATGGTGTCCGGGATGAAGAGCGCGCGCGGCACCTGGTCAAGCAGGGCTTTCCAGGGCGCCGTGCCATCAACGCTCACTAGTCGCCCTCCGCCTTGTGCTGAAGGGGGGGGGGGGGTCGCGGGGGGGGGGGGGGGAACCACCGCAGAGCCCAAAACAACTCAGCCGCGGGGCGCGC
>NZ_JBHYIK010000059.1:54794-60467 GCF_042739735.1 Amycolatopsis sp. NPDC059027
GCCATCTCGCCCCACCCCCCGTTCGGCTGACGGCTCTTTTCCTCGCGTGTGAGGCGAGGAAAGTCCCCTTCAGCTCACGAACTCAGCTGCGGCGGGCGCGCTTGGCCTTGCGCGGCGGCGGCAGCGCGCCCTCGGCACGCAGTTTCGCGGCGTGCGCGGCGAGCGCGTCGACCAGGTGCGGGACGTCGGCCTTCTCCGGCTGGACGTCGACCCGCAACCCGAACTCCACGGCGGTCTCCGCGGTCTTCGGGCCGATGCACGCGACGAGGGTGCGCGCGTGCGGCTTGCCCGCGATGCCGACCAGGTTCCGCACGGTCGAAGACGAGGTGAAGCACACCGCGTCGAAGCCGCCGGTCTTGATCATCTCGCGGGTCTCGGCGGGCGGCGGGGCGGCGCGGACGGTCCGGTAGGCCGTCACGTCGTCGATCTCCCAGCCGCGGTCGCGCAGCCCGGCGGACAGCGTCTCGGTGGCGATGTCGGCCCGCGGCAGCAGCACGCGGTCGACCGGGTCGAGGACGTCGTCGTACGGCGGGAACTCGGCGAGCAGGCCCTCGCTGGACTGCTCGCCCTCGGGCACCAGCTCGGGGATGATGCCGAACGAACGCACCTTCGCCGCGGTCGACTCACCGACGCAGGCGATCTTCACGCCGGAGAACGCGCGGGCGTCCAGGCCGAACTCCTCGAACTTCTCCCACACCGCGCGGACGGCGTTGGTCGAGGTGAACACGATCCACTGGTAGCGGCCGTCGACGAGGCCCTTGACCGAACGCTCCATCTGCGCCGGGCTGCGCGGCGGCTCGACGGAGATGGTCGGCACCTCGTGCGAGGTCGCGCCGTGGCCGCGCAGCCGCTCGGCCATCTCGCCCGCCTGCTCCTTGGTGCGCGGCACCAGGACCTTCCAGCCGTACAGCGCGCGCGACTCCCACCACGACAGCTTCGATCGCTGCCCCGCGGCCTGGCCGATCGTGACGATCAGCGGGCCGACCAGCTCGCCGGCGTCGGCCGCGAGCTTCTCCAGGGTGGTGTCCAGCGTGCGCTGGGTGTTGATGGTGCCGTTCGCGGTCACCGCGACCGGGGTGCTCGCGGCCTGGCCCTTCTCGACCAGCGCGGACGCCGCTTCGGCCAGGTGGCTCGACGTCGCGTGCAGCACGAGCGGGCCGGGCGCGGCGGCCAGCGCGCCCCAGTCGACGTCACCGCGGACATCGACCTCGGTGTGCGTGCCGCCCAGCGCGATCCCCGCATAGGCCGGGACGGCGGCGCTCGGCGAGACGCCGGGGATGACGTCGAACACGGCGCTGGTGCGCGCGACGGCCTGGACCTCGGCCACCACGGCCGGGCTGGTCAGCGGGTCACCGGCGATCAGGCGCAGGACCAGCCGCCCGGCCTTCGCCTCGGTGGTCAGGTCCTTGGCGACGTCGGCCGCCTCGCCGACGGCCGGGCGTACCTCGGCACCTTCGGCGGCGAAGGCCAGCACTCCGGCCGGGACGTCGGGGTCGGTCACCACGACCTCGGCCTTGGCCAGCAGTTCCTGGGCCCGGACGGTGAGCAGTCCTGCGTCACCGGGGCCCGAGCCCACGAAGGCGACGCGCCCGGTGGTCTTACGCGCGGGGGTCATCTGTGCGTTTCTCCTCATTGGACGGCCGTGCGCGCTCGGGCACGGCCGCAGTTCTCCAGTACAGCTGGTCGTTCTCTCGGGGTCGGTCAGTGCGCGGTGCCGCGCAGCGCTCCGGCACCCAGGTCCAGCAGCTCGGCCGCCAGCGTCCGGCCCAGCTGCGCGGCCTCGGCCTTGTCGCCGAGCACCGAGGCACGCAACATGTCCACCGACCCGTTCTCGTCCTCGACGGCCGCGGTGCCGCGAAGCGAGATCCGTTCCACGACCGCGCCCTCGGCGTCGAGGTCCTCGACGATCTCGGCGAGCGCACCCACCGGAGCGGTGCACCCGGCTTCGAGCGCGGCCAGCATGGCCCGTTCGGCCGTCACCGCGGCCCGCGTGCCCTCATCGTCCACTGTGGACGAAAGCAGTCGCTCGACGTCCACGTCACCGTCCCGGCACTCCACCGCCAGCGCCCCCTGCGCGGGGGCGGGCAGCAGCTGGATCGGGTCGAGGGTCTCGGTGATCGCCCCGCCCCGCCCGATACGCACCAGGCCGGCACGCGCGAGCACCACGGCATCCAGCTCGCCGTCGGTGACCTTGCGCATGCGGGTGTCGATATTGCCTCGGATCGGCACGATTTCCAAACCGAGCCCGAGCGCGCGCAGCTGCGCGGTGCGCCGCGGCGCCCCGGTGCCGACCGTCGAACCCGGCGGCAGCTCGCCGAGGGTGAGCCCGTCACGGGCGATCAGCGCGTCGCGCGGGTCCTCGCGCGGCGGGATCGCGGCGAGGGTAATCCCGGGCTCGGGCGCGGTCGGCAGGTCCTTGCAGGAGTGCACGACGACGTCGACCTCTTCGCGCAGCAGCGCCTCCCGCAGCGCGGAGGTGAACACCCCGACGCCGATCTGCGGGATCGGCGCCGACGACTGGTCGCCGGGCGTGGTGACGGTGACGATCTCGACCTCGGCGCCCGCCTTGCGGAGCGTTTCGGCGACGGTCCCGGTCTGCGCGAGCGCCAGCTTGCTGCCGCGCGTCCCGATGCGGATGACTCTGGTCACTTACTGGTTCTTCCCTGGTGGTTGCTGCGCGGTCGGGCGTGCCACCGCCGCAGGGGCCTGCGGGTCGAGGCAGAACAGCTCGCGCAACGCGTTGGCGTAGTCGGTGTCGGCCGTCTCGGCGGCCAGCTGCTTGACCCGCACCGTCGGCGCGTGCAGCAGCTTGTCGACCACCCGGCGGACCGTGCGGCCGACCTCCTCGCGGACACCCGAATCGAGGTCGGGCAGCCGGTTGTCCAGCCGCAGCAGCTCCGCGTCGACGACCTCGGCCGCGCGGCGGCGCAGCGCGGTCACGGTCGGGGTGACCTCGGCACTGCGCTGTCCGGCGAGGTAGTCGCGCACCTCGTCGAGCACGATGCCGGTGGCCTTCGCGGTCTGCTTCTCGGTGGTCGGGGTGCCCGCTTCCCGCATGCGGCGCTGGATGGTCTCCAGGTCCACCACGGTGACCGAGGCCAGCTCACCCACCGCGGCGTCGACGTCCCTCGGCAGGCCGAGATCGCAGACGACCAGCACACGGCCGTCCCGGGGCGTGACGTGCTCGGGCGTGAACACGGCGTCCTGCGCGCCGGTGCAGCAGATCACGACGTCGGCCAGCTCGACCGCGCGCCGGACGTCGGCCAGCGGCACCGAGCGGGCTTGCACACCGGCCTCGGTGACGGACGCGGCGAGGCGCTGGGCGTTGGCCTCGGTGCGGTTGGCCACGGTGATCTCGCCGATGCCGCCCTTGCGCAGCTGGGACGCGGTGAGCGCGCCCATCGAACCGGCGCCGACGATCAGCGCGTGCTTGCCCTCGATCTCGCCCGCGGCGGCCAGCGCCTCGGAGACCACCGACGCGCCGAGCGCGTCCAGGCCGGTCTCGGAGTGCACGCGCTTCCCGACCCGCAGCGTGGTCTGGACCAATTCGTGCAGGGTGCGGCCGACCGTACCCGCCTCACGCGCGGTGGCGTAGGACGAACGGACCTGGCCGAGGATCTGCGTCTCGCCGACGACCATCGAGTCCAGCCCCGAGGCCACCGAGAAGATGTGCTCGATCGCGGCGCCCGCGTAGTGCACGTACAGGCTGTCGTACAGGTCGGCGGGCTCCATCCCGGCCTGGCGGGCCAGGACGTCGGAGATGTCGTTGAGGCCACCGTGGAACGTCTCGACGACCGCGTAGACCTCGATCCGGTTGCAGGTCGAAACCAGCATCGCCTCACTGACGTGGTCGGCCTGCTGCAGCTCGTGCAGGACCTTGACCACCTCGTGCGCGGGCACCGCGGCCCGCTCGAGCGTGCTCAGCTCCGCGCTGCGATGGGAAAGCCCGACTGCCAACACGCTCATCAGCGCACCACCATTCCCCGCCCGCCGTCCGTCCCGGCGCGCCCATTACCCGAAGCACTCTTCCCCCTTGAGAGTGCACCAGCCTTGCCATTGTCGGCACTGGGGCGAGCCCCCGGTTCTCCGTTACGGCCGTCACCGCCCGCCGTGCCGCTGCCCGGGGCGAGGTCGGCTCGCCGGGCGACGTGGAAGGAGAGGATCTGCAACTCGACCGCCAGATCGACCTTGCGGACCTCGATGTGCGGCGGCACCTGCAGCACCACCGGCGCGAAGTTCAGGATGCACTGGACGCCGCCCGCGACCAGCAGATCGCACACCGACTGCGCGGCGGTCGGCGGCGTCGCGATCACGCCGATCGAGATCTGCCGCTCGGCGCAGACCTGCGGGATCTCGTCCAGATGCGACACCGGCAGCCCGCCGACCGGCACGCCGATCAGGTCCGGGTCGAGGTCGAACAGCGCTTCCACCGGGAAACCGCGGCCGGGGAACCCGCCGTAGTTGGCCAGCGCGTGGCCGAGGTTACCGATCCCGACCACGGCGACGCGGTGCTTGCGCGTCAGGCCGAGGATGCGCTCGATCTGGCTCACCAGGACCTGCACGTCGTAGCCGACGCCGCGGGTGCCGTAGGAGCCGAGGTAGGAGAGATCCTTGCGCAGCTTCGCCGAGTTGACCCCGGCGGCCTGCGAGAGTTCTTCACTGGACACCGTCGTCGCGCCCTGCTCGGCCAGTCCGGAAAGGACCCGCAGGTACACCGCGAGCCGCGCGACCGCGGCCTCGGGGATCGACTTCGCCCTGGCCTCGCCGCCTTCACCACCGTTGCCGTTGGTGCCATTGGCGCCGTCGTCGCCGGGTACGGCGGGCATTTCGGCGGTGGGCGCGTTGTCGGCGTCGGGGGTGGCCCGGCCGTTGCGGCTGTCCCGGCGGCGGGACGCCCGGGGTGGCGTAGACCCGTCACCACGCCCCCGCTGTGTCACCACGCTGGCACTCCTGTTCACCGCGAATTCCCGACCGCGCGTCCGGTACCGCTCCGGCCATCGCCACAACCGTACGAAACTGGCTCTTGACCCGGCGGCGGGAGTCCGGTTTGATGCCGGGCCGCGCGGAGGCGATGTGCCTACGGTAGTCCACTTGTGAACGCAGGCACAAAGTCACAGGTAGGAGACATGACCAGTCCCACATACGGAGTCTTGACGCGGCGCCGGGTAGTGCGCGGGGCGGCGTTCGCCGGTACTGGTGGGGCTCAGGAGGTCTCGCTGTGGCATCGGAGTCACCCTGCGGCGGGCGTTGATCGCAGTGTGTGATCGACCGGCGGGGTGCTGAAGGACGCTTTCGGTGCGTTGGACGAGTTGAAGGGCGCCTTCGGTGCATCCAGCGCGGTGAAGGGCGCCTTCAGTGCATCGCGCGGCCAGGCCCGGCTCCCGGCTCCCGGCTCCCGGCTCCCGGCTCCCGGCTCCCGGCTCCCGGCTCCCGGCTCCCGGCCGAGTATGTCCCGAACGCTCCGTTCAGGACCTTGAACGTCTCGAACGCGTCGTTCAGGACACGCGCGCCGGACCCGGATGTGCCGAGGGACGCCCTCGGTGCGTTCAGCTCACCGAGGGACGCCCCCGTCGCAGCCAACGCGCCAGGGCGTCCCTCGGGCACACGCCGCGCCCCCGAAGAACCCCATCAAAGCCGTGAAGGCCTCCTTCACAGCGCTCAACGCTGTGAAGG
>NZ_JBHYIK010000060.1:0-39877 GCF_042739735.1 Amycolatopsis sp. NPDC059027
GTGCCGTGAAGGCCTCCTTACCGGCACTGGGCGCCGGTAAGGAGGCCTTCACGGAAAAATCCACAAAGGACATTTCCCGGCTTGGGCAGGGCGAGGACGCGGAAGTTGTCGGTGGCGTCTGTTAGGAAGATCGGGTGACCCCGAAGTTCACCATCGACCAGCGCAGAGCCCGCCTCGCGGTGCGCCACCACCTCGCCGCCCCGGCAGCCACCGCCGAGGCGGCGGCCGAGGGCGTCGTCGCCTTGCACGCGACCGATCCGGCGACGGTGTACCTCTCCGCCCGCGCCCGGCTGGCGGAGCGGGGCACCGCCGTCGAGGACGTCGAGCGCGCGCTCTACACCGATCGCGGGCTGCTGCGGCTGCTCGGCATGCGGCGCACGATGTTCGTCGCGGGCCTGGAGGTCGCGGCGCTGATCCAGGCGGGCTGTACACCCGATGTGGCGGCGAAACAACGCAAGCTGCTGATCAAGCATCTCGCCGAACAGGGGCATCCGGAGAACGTCACGGACGCTGCTCGCTGGCTGGCCGAAGTCGAGCAGGCCACCGAAGCGGCCCTCGCCGCGCGCGGGCAGGCTCCCGCGCAGGTGCTCGTCGAGGACGAGCCACGGCTGCGGCAGCAGCTGATCATGGCGAAGGGCAAACCGTACGAAGCGGTCGCCAACGTCACCAGCCGGGTGCTGAACCTGCTGGGTGCCGACGGCCGGATCGTGCGCGGGCGGCCGCGCGGGAGCTGGGTCAGCACTCAGTACCACTGGGCCACCCTCGGCACCTGGCTCCCGGCCGGTCTCACGGAATGGGAGGCACCGGCGGCCCGCGCCGAACTCGCCAGACGGTGGCTGCACGCGTACGGGCCCGCGCCCGCCGAAGACCTGCGGTGGTGGACGGGCTGGACAGCGGGCCAGGTGAAACAGGCGCTCGCCAGGCTCGGCACCGTGGAGGTCGGCCTCGGCGGCGCGCCGTCGGGCACCGGCCTGGTGCTCGCGGACGACCTCGAACCGGTCGCGGAGCCTGGGCCGTGGGTGGCGCTGCTGCCCGCGCTCGATCCGACGCCGATGGGCTGGGCGGCGCGCGACTGGTACGTGGGGGAGCACCGGGCCGCGTTGTTCGACCGCAGCGGCAACATCGGGCCGACGGTCTGGTGCGACGGCCGCGTCGTCGGCGGGTGGGCGCAGCGTACGGACGGTGAGGTCCGGATCGGGCTGCTGGAGGACATCGGTGCCGAGGCGAAGGCCGCGGCCGAGGCGGAGGCGGACCGGCTCGCCGGGTGGTTCGGCGTGGTCCGGGTGGTGCCCCGGTTCCGCACTCCGCTCGAACGGGAGCTGGCGGGCTGACGTGACGACAGAGCGGACCACGCACCCCTTCTGGATCGATTCTTGACCCGTTCGCCGAGTGGTGGAAGTCTCGTCGGGGCGGCGATAGAAGCCCAGGCCAGCACGCTAGGGTGGCGCCCGAGCCCGCAAATCTTCCGGGGTGGCCCCGGTCGAGTCTCAAAGGAGTGGCAGCAGTGACCGTTCGCGTAGGTGTCAACGGCTTCGGCCGGATCGGCCGCAACTTCTTCCGCGCCGTGCAGGCGAGCGGTCACGACATCGAAGTGGTCGCGTTCAACGACCTCGGCGACGTCGCGACGATGGCCCACCTGCTGAAGTACGACTCCATCCTCGGCCGTTACCCCGAGGAGGTCACCGTCAGTGACGAGGGCATCGTCGTCGGCGGCAAGACCATCAAGGCCCTCGCCGAGCGCGACCCGGCGAACCTGCCCTGGGGCGACCTCGGCGTGGACGTCGTCGTCGAGTCGACCGGCTTCTTCACCAACGCCGACGCCGCCAAGGCGCACATCGCCGGTGGCGCCAAGAAGGTCATCATCTCCGCGCCCGCCAAGGGCGAGGACCTGACCGTGGTGCTCGGCGTCAACGACGACAAGTACGACGGCTCGCAGACCATCATCTCGAACGCCTCCTGCACCACCAACTGCCTCGGCCCGCTGGCCAAGGTCCTCAACGACGCCTTCGGCATCGAGCAGGGCCTGATGACCACGATCCACGCGTACACGCAGGACCAGAACCTGCAGGACGGCCCGCACAAGGACCTGCGCCGCGCCCGCGCCGCCGCGCTGAACGTGGTGCCCGCCTCGACCGGCGCCGCGAAGGCGATCGGCCTGGTGCTGCCGGAGCTGCTGGGCAAGCTGGACGGCTACGCGCTGCGCGTCCCGGTGCCGACCGGCTCGGCCACCGACCTCACCGTCACCCTGAAGAAGTCCGCCAGTGTCGAGGACATCAACGCTGCGTACAAGGCCGCCGCAGAGGGCCCGCTGGCCGGGATCCTGCGTTACTCGGTCGACCCGATCGTGTCGGCGGACATCGTCACCGACCCGGCGTCGTGCATCTACGACTCGCCGCTGACCAAGGTGATCGGCAACCAGGTCAAGGTCGTCGGCTGGTACGACAACGAGTGGGGCTACTCCAACCGCCTCGCGGACCTGATCAAGCTCGTCGGCTCGAAGCTCTCCTGAGCCCGATGTCCGTCAAGAACCTCGAAGACCTGCTGAGCGGCGGTGTTCAGGGCCGGTACGTCCTCGTGCGTTCCGACCTGAACGTCCCGCTCGACAGTGCCAATGGCTCGAGCCCGCAAGCGACTCTCGCGGAGACCATCACCGACGACGGCCGGGTCCGCGCCGCGCTGCCGACGATCAAGAAGCTCGCCGAGGCGGGCGCCAAGGTCGTCGTCACCGCGCATCTCGGCCGCCCGAAGGGCGAGCCGGACCCGAAGTTCTCGCTCGCCCCGGTCGCGAGGCGGCTGTCCGAGCTGCTCGGTGCCGAGGTCCCGCTCGCCGGCGACCTCGTCGGCGATTCGGCCAAGGCGCTCACCGCCGGGCTGGCCGAGGGCGGCGTCGTGCTGCTGGAGAACGTGCGGTTCGACGCGCGCGAGACCAGCAAGGACGCCGTCGACCGGTCCGAGCTGGCAGCGGAGCTCGCCGCGCTCGTGCCCGGCGGCGCGTTCGTCTCGGACGGCTTCGGCGTCGTGCACCGCAAGCAGGCCTCGGTCTACGAGATCGCCTCGGTGCTCCCGGCGTACGCGGGCGGCCTCGTGCTGGCCGAGCTGGACGTGCTGAAGAAGCTCACCGACGACCTCGCCCGGCCCTACGTCGTCGTCCTCGGCGGCGCGAAGGTGTCCGACAAGCTGGGTGTCATCGCCAACCTGCTGACCAAGGTCGACCGGCTGCTCATCGGCGGCGGCATGGCCTACACGTTCCTCAAGGCCCAGGGCCACGAGGTCGGGAAGTCGCTGCTGCAGGAAGACCAGCTGGACCAGGTCAAGGGCTTCCTCGCCGAGGCGGAGAAGCGCGGTGTCGAGCTGGTGCTCCCGGTCGACGTGCTGGCGGCCACCGAGTTCGCGGCGGACGCCGCGTACGACGTCGTGGACGCGGCCGCGATCCCGGCGGACCGGCAGGGCCTCGACATCGGCCCGCGCAGCCGCGAGCTGTTCGCGAGCAAGCTGGCCGACGCGGCGACGGTGTTCTGGAACGGCCCGATGGGCGTGTTCGAGTTCGAGGCGTTCGCCGGCGGCACCCGTGCCGTCGCCGAGGCGCTCGTCGCCAGCGAGGCGTTCACGGTGGTCGGCGGCGGCGACTCGGCCGCGGCCGTCCGGCAGCTCGGCCTGCCCGAGGACGGGTTCTCGCACATTTCGACCGGTGGCGGTGCGTCGCTGGAGTACCTCGAGGGCAAGGAACTGCCCGGGGTCGTCGCCCTGGAGGAGAAGAACTAAGTGGCACGCAAGGTCCTCATCGCCGGCAACTGGAAGATGAATCTGAACCACCTCGAGGCCATCGCCCTGGTGCAGAAGATCGCCTTCGCGCTGCCGGAGAAGTACTACGCGAAGGTCGACGTCACGCTCCTTCCGCCGTTCACCGACATCCGCAGCGTGCAGACCGTGACCGACGGCGAGAAGCTGTCGTTCACCTACGGCGCGCAGGATCTGTCGCCGCACGATTCCGGTGCCTACACCGGGGACGTGTCGGGGCCGATGCTCGCCAAGCTGGGCTGCAGCTACGTCGTCGTCGGGCACTCGGAGCGGCGCGAGTACCACGCCGAGACCGACGAACTGGTGAACAAGAAGGTCAAGGCCGCGCTCAAGCACGGGATCACGCCGATCCTCTGCGTGGGCGAGAGGCTCGAGGTCCGCGAGGCGGGCGAGCACATCGCGCACACCACCACGCAGCTGATCGAGGGGCTCAAGGGGCTCAAGACCGAGCAGGTCGCGAACGTGGTCGTCGCGTACGAGCCGGTCTGGGCGATCGGCACCGGCAAGGTCGCCACCCCGGCGGACGCGGAGGAGGTCTGCAAGGCCATCCGCGAGACGCTGCGGGAGAAGTACGGCGACGAGATCGCGGCCGGTGTCCGGGTGCTCTACGGCGGTTCGGCGAAGGCGAACAACGTCAGCGACCTGGTGGCCTGCGAGAACGTGGACGGCGCGCTGGTCGGTGGCGCGAGCCTGGACGGGGACGAGTTCACCAAACTCTGCGCACTCGCTGCGGGCGGGCCGCTGCCCTGATCGTGGCCACGACCGGGTAACCTGTGTATCCGGTCCGTCACAGCACTGGACGAGTCCAGGGGTACGGTGGATCCTGCGCCGTGCCCCTGCATTCTCCGATGAGCACAGAGGATGACATGAAGCTGTTCCTGCAAATTCTGTTGATCGTCTCCAGCGTGCTGCTGGTCGTGGCCGTGCTGCTGCACCGCGGTCGAGGTGGCGGTCTGTCGTCGCTGTTCGGCGGGGGCATGCAGTCCAGCCTCGCGGGCTCGAGCGTGGCCGAGAAGAACCTCGACCGCATCACCGTACTGCTCGGTTCCGTGTGGCTGATCAGCATCGTGGGCCTCGGCCTGCTGCTCAAGGTCTGATCGACGCTGAGTGACTCGGCGTGCCCGTGGGGGGCGCGCCGCCGACTCCTAGGTGTGAGGATTCATGGTTGGCGGTAATGCGATTCGGGGCACTCGGGTGGGTGCCGGTCCTTCGGGCGAATCGGAGCGGGGTGAATCGGCGCCGCGGCGGCGCATCTCGTACTGGTGCGCCAACGGACACGAGGCTCGCCCCTCGTTCTCGATGGACGCCGAGATTCCCGACGAGTGGGACTGCCCCCGCTGCGGTCTCCCCGGCGGGCAGGACGAGAAGAACCCGCCCGCGGCGCCTCGGACCGAGCCCTACAAGACTCACCTGGCGTACGTGAAGGAGCGGCGCAGCGACGCCGACGGCGAGGCCATCCTCGCCGAGGCGCTGGAGCGTCTGCGCCAGCGCCGGGAGCTCATCTGAGACTTCTCCTCACCGGTCGAGCGGGTACCGGGCACGCACCCGGAACCCGCCGTCCTCGGTGTCGGACGTCTCGAAGCTGCCACCCAGCAGCCGAGCGCGCTCAGCCAGTCCGGTGAGCCCGTGCCCTCCCGAGGGCAGGGCGGCACCGGGCTGTTGGGCGCGTTCGTTTTTGACCTCCACCTTGAGCGCGCCGTGCTCGCCGTGGATGCGGATGGTCGCGGTCGCGCCGGGCGCGTGCTTGTAGACGTTCGTGAGGCATTCCTGCACCGTGCGGTAGGCCGCGGCGGACACCTGGTTCGGCAGGAACTCCGGCAGCTGCTCGACGGTGAGGTGCACCGGGACGTCGGTGGCGCGGATCAGCCGGTCCAGCTCGTTGATGCCCGGCTGCGGCCCGTCGTCGTCCGATCCGGAACGCAGCACGCTGACCAGCGAGCGCAGCTCCTCCAGGGTGCGGGTGCTCAGCTGGCGGATGACCTGCGCGGTCTCCAGCGAGCGGGTGTCGGTGGTCTGCGCCTGCAGCGCACCGGCCTGCATCGCGATGAGGGTGATCTGGTGCGAGACGACGTCGTGCATCTCGCGCGCCAGCCGGGCGCGTTCCTCGGCGCGGACGGCGTCGGCGTGGAACCGGCGCTCGCGGTCGCGGCTCGTGGCCAGTTCCGCGAGCTTGTTCGAGATCTCGGCCCGCGCCCCGATGAGCATGCCGATCGCGATCGGCATACCGGCGACGAGGACGCCGTAGATCCCGTCGAGGATGTGCTCACGCCAGCTGAGCTTGGCGAAGTCCTCCAGCGGCCACTGCACGAAGCGGCAGGTGAACACCAGCGCCGCGCCGACCCACGTCTGCCAGTGTGACTGCCTGCGCGTCGCGAGCATCCCGAGGTTGATCATCGCGGCGAGCTGCGACCAGCCGGCGAGGAAACCGGGCACGGTGGCGAGCGTGGCGAGGAAGGGGAACTTGCGGCGGAACACGACCGCGAGGCACGCGGCCGCCGAGAGATAGGTGGAGTACGGCTGGGCCTTGCCGGGGACCACCAGCCACACGTCGAGCACGGCCAGCAGCACCAGTGCCGCGTCGAAGCCGAGCGTCATCATCACCGGTCGTCGCATCGAGGCGAACAGCCCGGTCAGGGCCCGTCGCCTGACCCGATCGGCGGCCCCCGCGCCGGGGCTGCCCATCGAGATACCTGGAATCGAGAGTCCCTCTGTGCTCATCGGGCGACCTCACTCGTCTTGTGGACTTGATGATGAGAGGTGCTCGAGCCCCGAACGGGACGCGCAACTACGAACAAATGTGCGGATGCTAACGAGAAGGCGTATTAAGACGGTAAGTTTCACCCGTAAACCGGGTGTAGCTGTCCGGATTCCGTAGTCGGTTGCTCCGTTCGGCTCAGTCTTCGCTGGTGCGCTGCCGTGAATCGCCGATCCACGTCCGCAGCGCGGTTTCCCGGGTGGCGTCGTCCGGTTGGCCGGGAGCCGCGGCCCAGGCGACGATTCCGTCCGGCCGGACCAGCGCCGCGGCGAGATCGTTTCTCCCGGTCGACGTCACGGCAACGGATTCAAAACCCGTCCACGGTGAGGCCGGGGCCGGGTGGAGCATGATCGGTCCACCCTCGTGCGTCAGGTCGTACAGCCGGGTGGTGCCGCCGTCCGGCAGGGACAGTTCGAGGTCGGGGCAGGGCCTGCCGGTCAGCGGATGCGTCGCCGGGTAGGGGAAGTCGTGCCGCAGCCCGAGCCCGGACAGCATGCGGCCGAAATAGCGGTTCACCTCGGGAATGTCCATCAAATCCGCGACAATGTCGCGCAGCGCGTCGCTGTGCGGCCCCGGCCGTAGCAACGCCGACTGGGCGCGCGTGTTGTGCAGGACCTCGGCGCCGGCCGGATGACGTTCGTGGTGGTAGCTGTCGAGCAGCCCGGCGGGTGCCGTGCCCGCCACCGTCGCGGCGAGTTTCCAGCCGAGGTTGACCGCGTCCAGCAGGCCGAGGTTCAGCCCCTGCCCGCCGCTCGGCGAATGAACGTGTGCCGCGTCCCCCGCCAGCAGGACCCGGCCGAGGCGGTAGGAGCCGGCCTGCCTGGCCTGGTCGGTGAACCGCAACCCCGCGCCCACCTCGGTGATGGTCACGTCGGCCCCGGACACCCGCCGGACGCTGGCTTCGAGTTCCTCGGCGCTGATCGGGCCCCGTCGCCGTTCGGTGTCCTCGAAATCGAACGTGGCCACCATGCCACCGCCGTAGAAGAGCGTGCCGCGGTCGTTCCGGCCGGGCGGCGGCAGAGCGGAGGTGTCCTCGATCCGCGCCGCGGCCCGCCGGACGGTCATGATGGGTGCCGTGCCGGGGAAGTCGAACGGGACGAGTTCGCGGACCGTGCTCCGCCCGCCGTCGCAGCCGGCCAGATAGGACGAGCGGAGCTGCAGGTCGCCCCGCGAGGTCGTCACGGTCACCGTCACCCCGGCCTCGTCCTGGCCGAGATCGGTGACCTGGTGGCCGTACCGGATCGGCACGCCGAGGCCGGTCGCGTACGAGACCAGGATCTTCTCGAGCTCGGGCTGCCAGATCAGCGTCCGCTCCCGGCCGGGCTCGTCCTGCAGGGCAGGGTCGATCTTGTGGATCGACGCGAAGTGGCCGTTGTCGCTGCCGTGGTCGCGGGCGAAGTCGGCGCGGCCCTGCGCGTCGTGCCGGGCGATCTCCTCGCCGAGCCCGCGACGTCGAAGCGCCTCGGTGGCCAGCGGCCCGATGCCACGTGCCCGTTTCTCGTCGTTCAGCCCGTGCCGGGCTTCCAGCACGACGGGCTGAGCACCCGCGAGTTTCAGTTCGGCCGCCAGCAGCAGGCCGACCGGGCCCGCACCCACCACGATCACGTCGTTGTCCATGAGATCCCCCTTCGACCGAAAACCCGGGCACAGTGTGCGCAGTTTCGAACGGTAGCATACTGCGCACACTGTTCCCAGTGACTGACGAGGAGGTCCGGGTGACGGGCACTGGCGGCGACGACGTGATCTGGCTGCGCTCGGGCCGGGCGTCTCGCGGTCCCCGGCCCGCCCACAGCCTCGCCGACATCGCCGAGACCGGTGTGCGGGTCGCCGACGCGGACGGGCTCGACGCGGTGTCGATGCGGCGGATCGCGGCGGAACTCGGCAGCGGCACGACCTCGCTGTACCGCTACGTGTCGTCGAAGGACGACATCCTCGACCTGATGTACGACGCCGTGCTCGGCGAGGAAGAACTGCCGCCCCCGCGCGGATACTGGCCGGACGATCTCGCCGCGATCGCGCACCGGATGCGGGGCCTGATGATCCGGCACCCGTGGATGACCGCGCTCGCGGGCCGGCCGTCGGTCGGCCCGAACGGGCTCTACGCCACGGAGCGCGCGCTACGCGCGGTGGACGGTCTCGGGCTGGGTATCGACGAGATGGTCGTGCTCATCGAGGCACTCGAGGCGTACGTGCTGGGCTACGTGACCCGGGAACTGGCCGATCGCGCCGCCACCCGGCGCTCCGGCCGTGACTGGGACCAGTGGATGGCCGCGCACGCGAGGTACGGCCGGACGATCATCGACGGCGGCCGGTTTCCGTTGGTGGCGCGGGCTTGGCTGGACGCGCGGGAGCCGCATGCCAGGGATCGTCAGGAACGCGGGTTCCGGCACGGCCTGGAGCGGCTTCTGGACGGAATCGGCGCCCGCATCCGTGCGGCCAGGGGCTAGCGGTTTTGGCCGGTGGCCCGTTCGGGTCACCTTCATGCACGGGCGCGACTAGCGACCATTCTTGTCACCCTCCGTCGATACCCTATGACCCATCGAGACCGAGGAGGGGTTATGGAGCGTCCGGTAACACTGACCAGGATCGCCGGAACCTGCGAGGATGGCGAGGTCTGTCCGACCGTGTACCTGACCGACCGGAGGACGATCGCCGTGCAGGGCTACCTGCTGCCGGGCAAGGACGTCTCGGCGGGTGAGGCGATCGTCGAGATTCCGCTACCCCTGCTGCTGGAGGCGGCCCGTGTATCAGGTTGAGGGCACGCATGACGTCGGCGGAAACTGGCTGTCGGCGGACGAATACCGGGATCGTATGACCGAGTTCAAGTCCGTGTCGTTTCGTTTCCAGGCGCTCCAGGTCTACGGAGTTCCCTGGGAACAGGGGCCGTTCCGCGAGTTCATGCGGTCCGGGATCCGGCATGTCGATCCGGGAGATCCTCGGCTGGCGCGGCTGAAGGAGCGGCTCGAGGGCGGCAGGCGCGTGGAGCGGGTGCAGGTTGTCCGGCCGCCGGTCAGTGACTACCTTCGCTTCGCCTTCACGTTCTTCCACCACTCCGCGCTGGTGGGGGAGGACCTC
Organism: Amycolatopsis sp. NPDC059027; assembly: GCF_042739735.1. NCBI lineage: Bacteria > Bacillati > Actinomycetota > Actinomycetes > Pseudonocardiales > Pseudonocardiaceae > Amycolatopsis > Amycolatopsis sp. NPDC059027. The sequence goes on from NZ_JBHYIK010000060.1 coordinate 9,629, forward strand.
CGGATTCTCGACTCTTCGAGAGTGGACACCGCGGATCTGCCGGACTACGACTTCGTGCTGCTCGACGGGAACGCCGTGATCAGGCTGCATTACTCACCCGAAGACGGGAGCGTTGTGGGACGGGAACTGCTCCCGGAAGCCGATCTCGAGGAGTATCGGTCCTACCGCGAATACTCGCGCCGGTGTTCCGTGCCATTCTTGGAGTACGAGGACGCGGCTTCGTACTGATGCTGGAGCCCAGTGACGCCGGACAGGAACGACGCAACCTGGCGGACGTTCTTCGGGAACTCCGGCTCGCCGCCGGGTTGTCTGGTGAAAGGCTCGCGGCCAAGACACATATGAGCCAATCGAAGATCTCCCGGATCGAGACCGGCAAGATCCTTCCTGCCGTCACCGACGTCGATCGGGTTCTGCGTGCGCTGGCGGTTCCGCCCGAGCAGGCGGAGCAACTGCTGAGGCTGGCGAGCGCCGCCAACGTCGATTTTATGAGCAGACGGCAGGTCCGGCGGATCGGGATCGACCACACTCAGCGCACGCTGAGGGCGTTGATCGAGCAGGCGACGACCGTCCGCTACTTCCTTCCAGCCAGCCTGCCCAGCTTCCTGCAGACCGAGTCCTATATCCGCAGCAATCTCGAGAATCCGCTCAAGAAGACGACCGCCGCTCAGCGTGAGATGCTCGTCGCCGTAAAGCTGGACCGGCGGAAGCTTGTCGAACGAAACGATACCGCGTTCGTTCTCGTCCTCACTGAGGATGCCATCCGGTTTCCCATGGTGAACCCTGCGCTGATGGTTGAGCAGATCGACGTGCTGATCGAGATGTCCCGGTTGCCGTCGGTGCGTCTCGGAATCATTCCCGCTGCGACACAGCTGCAAAAGTCGCCGCTGAACACCTTCGTCGTCTACGACGAGCGGCTGGTGACGATGGAAACGTTCGCGGGGACGATCGCGCTCCGGGATCCGTCCCATGTGGAGGATCATCGAGAACTGTTCGAGTACTTCGCCGACCATGCGGTGTTCGAGTGCGAGATGCGAGCCTTGCTGGCGGAGATAGCCGTCGAGTTCCGGGAGAAGTCCTGACTCGTTCGGAGTACTACAGCCGCAGGAATTCACGTCGGCACGCGGGTAACCGCGATCTGTGCTTGTCGACCCGAATTCTGCCTCCTGGCGTGAATCGCATGGAGATCAAGGAAATTCTGGAAGGTAGCCATGCGCGAGGCTGGCCGACGGTGCATGTGTCCGAGCGTGGAACGCTGATCTTCCAGGGCCCCGAGATTCGTTGTGCTGCCGGGTTGAAACTGGGGCTGGGGGAGCGAGCGGTCGAACTTCCGCCGAGCTCGTCAGGGAGGCGATTCGTGCCTTCGACAGCTGACGAAAGCGTCGCGTTCGAACCTCGCGTAGTCACGAGACAGTACACCTATCGCAACGGCAGGAATGACGTTGTCTACCTGACGCCGTATCCGGTCGAGGGGCCGGTATGTGTGCGGGACAACACCGGGACACGGGTGTGGATGTTCATGTACGCGCACTTCGTCTTCTGCTGGGCGGAGGACGCCTCGCGCGTGCACATCAGCCACGGCAGTCTTGCCGGGGCGAAGATGCCACTGTGGACGGATGTCGAGATCTCCGGCCGCTGGTCCGGGCAGGTGCTCGCCGGGTTCGCGCGTGCGTGGACGGCGGGGCACCTGGCCCGGTTCCATGGGCGTCGGCCCGAGGAGTAGAAGCGGGACAGATCAGGACTCCAGGGGCCGGACGGTGAGGATCTGCTCCGCGCGGCCGACCGGTCCCCGCTCGTCGTGCAGCACCGTGCTGGTGACGCCCTGGCCGTGACCGCCGAAGACGACACTGGTGTCGAGCCCGGTCCACCGGCCTTCGGGCAGGCGGTGCAGGTGGATCGACAGGTCGACGTTGGGGAACAGCCACTTGGTCGGCTCCTGCCGCACCGCGATGCCGTTGGCCGTGTCGACGAGCGCGACGTACGAGGCCGTCGGGCTCGGCTGCTCGCCCGCGACGAGGTCGATCGGGGTAGAGACCCAGGCGGTGGTCCGTCCCGGCTGGGGCGCGCCGGTCGTGCGGACGTCCAGTGACGCGATGTACCCGCCGGGCCACAGGTCGCTCATCGCCCAGGGAGCCAGCGACTCGGGCGGTGGCAGCGGCGCGGGTTCACCGCCGGCGACGATGCCGGTTTCCTGCGGGGCCAGAAGCCACACGCGCGCGCTGACCACGGGACGTCCCGCGATGACCACGGTGGCCTCGGTCAGTTCGATGGTGCGGCCCGGCCGGGGCGTGGACACGTGGATTTCGAACTCGTCGAGCGCGATACGGCCGAGGATGTCGAAGCCGATGCGGCTGATCAGCAGGCTGGGCCGCTGTTCACGGGCGCGGACGCGTTCGATCTCGTGGACGATCAGGCCGCCCAGCGGACTGAAGTGCTGCTCGTCGTCCCGCCAGGCCCCGCCCGCGTGGGCGGTGGGGGCGAAGCGGTGCGTGTCCAGCCGTTCGAAATAGCTGGGCTCGGGGTGGTGGGTCAACGGTGGATCTTTCCTCGCTTGTGACGGATGCGTCCTCAGCGTTTCACAGCGGCGAAACCGCTTACCCGGCGACGTCCCCGATCCAGCCGCGTACCAGCTCGACGAGTTCGTCCGCGGTACTCGCGACCGCGCTCTTCGGTGCGCCGTAAGGGAGTTCGCCGACCCCGACGAGCCGGGCGCGGAACCCGCCGCCGGCCTCGGTCCACAGCCGGATCACGAGGACGGCCGCTCGCTCGCTGTCGGCTGGTTCGTCCACCGGGCCTCCTCCGGACGGCATCGGCGGAGTGTGCCCGTCGTGATGTCACCGCCGCGTCACGCGGATAACGGATGGGCGACGCGCGCGGGTGGTGACGCCACGGTGACGCACCACCCGGAAGGTGAGCGGGCACAAGGGCCTTTGCGAAGACGGCCTTGCGAAGGGAGCCATGGCCATGCCCATCAGTCCTACCTTTCCGGGCGTCTACATCGACGAACTGCCGAGCGCGGTACGCACCATCATCGGGGTGCCGACGTCGGTCGCGGCGTTCATCGGCACCGCGCCACGGGGAGCCACCGACCGGCCCGTGCACATCACCAGCTGGGCCGACTACGAGGCCGAGTTCGGCGGGCTGGACAAGACCAGCGACATGAGCCACGCGGTCTACCAGTTCTATCTCAACGGCGGCAGCGAGGCGGAGATCGTCCGCATCGTCCGCGACCACAACACCGAGGACGAAGACAAGCAGAACCCCGCTCCGAAAAAAGCGGTCAAGGCCAAGGTCGAGCTGAAGAACAAGGCGGGCGACGCCAAGGTCACCCTGCACGCGGCCAGTGAAGGCCAGTGGGCCAAGGACAACCTCCGCGTCCGGGTCGACTACGACACCTTCGTCAAACCGGCCGAGGGCGGAACCCGGACCACCTACAACCTGACCATCCGGGACAAGACCACCGGGATCACCGAGCGCTACCTCAACGTCAACGTGGACCCGACCGATCCGGACGGCCTGGTCAAGGTCCTCGCGTCCTCGCGTCTCGTCAGCACGGTCGAAGAGGACATCGCAGGGCAGACCGTGCTGCCGAACGAACACGTTCCGGAAGGCAAGCTGGACGAGCAGAAGAAGCCGATCGGTCCCGCGGTCGGGGCCGACCCCTTCCGGGACGACACCAAGGGCAGCGCCGCCCTGGAGAAGGCCTGGTACACCGAGGCGGTCGAGGGCGCCGACGGCGACGCGCCCGGGGTGGACAACTACCTCGGCGGCAAGACCGGGGAACGGGACAAGAAGGGCCTGTACCAGCTGCTCAAGGCCGACATCGTCAACATCATCTGCCTGCCCGGCGACCTCGGCCAGGTCGGCAAGCCGATCAGCATCGTTCCCGACGCGGCGGCTTACGCGGTCAAGCACCGGTCGATGCTCCTGCTCGACCCGCCGACGAGCTGGGGGACGGTGGAGCAGGCCGCGACGGGCGCTCGCGCCGGGTTGCCGGTGACCGGTGACCTGGCCAAGAACGCGGCCGTCTACTTCCCGCGGATCAAGCTGGCCGATCCGAGCCAGAAGAACGCCATCCGCGAGTTCCCGCCGTGCGGCGTGATGGCCGGGGTCTGGGCCCGCACCGACGTCCAGCGCGGCGTGTGGAAGGCACCCGCGGGGACCGACGCGTCGCTCAACGGCGTCACGTCGCTGGCCGTGACGATGACCGACCCGGAGAACGGGCGGCTCAACCCGCTCGGCGTGAACTGCCTGCGGCAGCTGCCGGTGTTCGGCCACGTCGCCTGGGGCGCGCGCACCACCAAGGGCGCCGACCTCGCCGCGGACCAGTGGAAGTACCTGCCGGTCCGGCGGCTCGCGCTGTTCCTCGAAGAGAGTCTCTACCGCGGCACGCAGTGGGTCGTCTTCGAACCGAACGACGAACCGTTGTGGGCGTCGATCCGGCTCAACGTCGGGGCGTTCATGAACAACCTGTTCCGCCAGGGCGCTTTCCAGGGCCGCACCCCGCAGGAGGCGTACAAGGTCACCTGCGACAGCACGAACAATCCGCAGAACACGATCGATCAGGGCATCGTCAACATCCAGGTCGGTTTCGCGCCGCTCAAGCCCGCCGAGTTCGTGATCATCCACATCCAGCAACTCGCCGGCCAGATCCAGGTCTAGGGCCAGGGAGGAAAACAGTCATGGCCGACAGCAAGACGAAGCGGCGCGACCCGTACAAGAACTTCCGTTTCCGCGTGAAGTTCTCCGGGGGCACCGAGTACATCGCGGGCGTGAGCAAGGTGACCGGTTTCAAGCGCAGCACCGAGGTGGTCAAGCACCGCGACGGCGGCGCACCGGGCACCAGCGTCAAACTGCCGGGGCGCACCGAGTACGACGCGATCACGCTCGAACGCGGGGTGACCAACGACAAGGTGTTCGAGCAGTGGGCGAACCGGGTGTGGAGCTTCACGAACGCCTCGGGCGGGCTGGAGACCTCGCTCAAGGACTTCCGCCGCGACCTGCTCGTCGACGTGTTCAACGAGGCGGGGCAGAAGGTGCTGTCCTATCAGGTCTTCAACTGCTGGGTCTCGGAGTACCAGCCGGTGTCCGATTTGGACGCCAACGCGAACGCCGTCGCCATCCAGCATATCAAGCTGGAGAACGAGGGCTGGGTCCGTGAGGATCTGCCGGAACCGCCCGAAGTCGGCTTCGAAGACCCCGCCTGACCATGACGGCGCTCACCGAGGCCGGGCTGCTCGCGGTCTGGGAGGCCGGGCTGGGGAAGGGGCCGGTGCGGCGTGCGCTGGCGCTCGCCACGGCGGGTGGCGCGGATCCGGCCTCGGTCGCAGATCTGTCCGTCGGGCGGCGGGAGGAGTTCGTCCTCGCGCTCCGGGAAACCTGCTTCGGCACGGTGTTCCCGTGCGCGGTGGACTGCCCGGAATGCGCGGGCGAACTCGAACTCGAACTGACCGTGGACGACGTCCGCGCCGGGGAGCCCGAGTCCGCCACCACGGTTTCGGCGGACGGGTACGAGGTCGAGTTCCGGGCGGTCACCAGCCGGGACCTGCTGGCCGTGCCGTCGCGGGCGCCGGACGCGCGGCGGCGGCTCCTCGGGCGGTGCGTGATCACGGCGACCGCGTACGGGGAAACGAAAACGGGCGACGAGCTGCCGGACACCGTGCTCGACGCCCTGTCCGGCGCGCTGGCGGCCGGTGACCCGCAGGCCGACATCGCGCTGGAGCTGGACTGCGCGAGCTGCGGGCACGAGTGGCGCGCACCGTTCGACATCACGGCCTACCTGTGGGGAGAGATGGACACCTACGCCCGGCGGTTGCTCTACGACGTGCACGTCCTCGCCAGCGGGTACGGCTGGTCGGAACGCGAGGTGCTCGCGGTGAGCCCGGCCCGCCGCCGCTTCTACCTGGAACAGGTGACACCGTGACCGACTTCGCGAACCGCCTGCTCGGCCGTGCGGGCGGAGCCACCATCCGCCCGCTGCTGCCGACACTCTTCGAGCCGGTGACCGCGCGGGAACCGGAACCGCTCCCGCCGATGGGCGCGGTCAGCCCCGATCGTCCACATCGGACGGACGAGACGGAAACCGCGGCCCCCGCGCGACCTCAGGACGCGTCCCCGGCGGAGCCGTTGTCCCGCATGGCGACACCGGCGCCCGCCGCGGCACCACGCGAGCCGCGGGCGGTGCCCCCTCCGTCGCCCGTGGCCGGGCTTCCGATCACGTCGAGAGAGTCCACTGTGGATGAACACCTGGTCGTGCCGCCGGGCCGGGTGCCGGAAGCGCCCGTCGTGGCGGGGACGCGAACCGTCCCACGGGAGATGCCGATTCCCTTACGTCACAGCGGAACCCGGCCGGTTCCAGTGACCACACGGGAAATGGCCGAGCCGGTCTCGTATCCCGTCGTCGCGCCGGATCGGACCGTCGAGCCGCGACCGGACGAGCCTCCCGACGTCGCCCGAAACGCCGAACGGCCAACGGTCCCGGCGCGCCGGAGCAGAAAAGCCGCCCCGGTGGCACGGCAGGCGGAACCGGCCGCCGAACCCGTCGTGCACATCAGCATCGGCAGGGTCGAGGTCAAGGCCACCGCGGAGCCGGGGAAGAACGCGGCACCGCAACGGAAGGAAACCCCGAAACAGCCGGTGCTCGGGCTCGCCGAGTACCTGCGCGAACGGGCGGGAGGTGGTTCGCGATGAGCGACGCGCGAGCCATCGAGGCGGTCACCGAGACCCTGCAGATGATCATCCAGCGAGGGGTCAGCGAGGTCCGGTCCGGCGCACTGGTCCGGGTGCTGCCGCCACACGAGGTGGACACCGGTCAGCCGGAGCAGGTCAACCTGTATCTGTACCAGGTCGACGTGGCCGCCGGGCTGCGCAACGAGGATCCGCTGGACGTACTGCCGGGCGAGACGGCCGATCCGGCGCTCCCCCTGGTGCTGCACTACCTCCTGACGCCGTACGTACATGGCGGCGACGACCTCATCGCGCACCGCATGCTCGGCGGCGCGGTGCGCGCCGTGCACGAACATCCCGTGCTGAGCCGTGCCGACCTGCGGCATCTCCCGCACTACAGCGACGTCGACCAGCAGCTGGACCGTGTCCGGCTGACCTGGCAGCCATTGGAGGAGAAGGACATCTTCTCGCTGTGGTCGGCCTTCCAGACGCCCTACCGGCTTTCGGCCGCGTTCGAGGCGCGGGTCGTGCTGATCGATTCCCGGCGGCAGCGCCGGACCCCGGTGCCGGTGCTCGCCCGAGGCAGGAACGACACCGGCCCGGTCGCCGACGGCAGCGTCGCCTCGCCGTTCCCGGAGCTGATCACCGCCGTTCCCGCGCACGCTCAGCCGTCCGCGAAGCCCGGCGAAACCATTACCCTGCAAGGGAAGAACCTCACCGCCGACACCGTGGAAGTCGTGCTCCGGCATCCGCTGGTGCCCGAGCCGGTCGCCGTCGACGTCGGCGCCAGGACCGCCACCGAAGTCCACTTCGGACTCACGCGCCCCGGTAGTGACTACCCGGCGGGGTTATGGTCGGTCGCGCTCCGGCTCACCTCGGGCACCGGGACCGACCGGAGCACCACCGTCACCAACGACGTCCCGCTCGCGATCGCGCCCACGGTGACGGCCGGTTTCGGGGGCACGGTGAACGGCGGCCCGAAGCACACGTTCGACCTCGACGTCACGTGTACGCCCGTGCCGTTGCCGGGACAGCCGGTTTTCCTGCTGCTCGGCTCCCACACCGCTGCGCCGGTCGTGGACGCCCAGAACCCGAGGCCGCTCGACAGCCCGCGCTTCCGCTTCACCGGTGTGGAGCCGGGCCGCTATCCGGCGCGGCTGCGTGTCGGCGGGGTCGACAGCCAGCTGGTCAACCGGTCGGGGGAGCGGCCGGTGTTCGACGGTACGCAGGTGGTGACTGTGACATGACGAGTACCGACTGGGAAGCGGCCAACGCGTGGTTCCTGTCCGCGTCGCTCACCTGGCTGCGCCTGCTGCTGATCCAGCACAGCGAGCCGCAGCAGGGCGAAACCACACCGGACGTCGTCGCGCCGAAGGAACCGCCACGCAGACGCCTTTTCGGCCGCCACGACGAACCGGCTCCCGCACTCCCGGCCCCTGCCACGCCGCGGGAACGGGTCACTGCGGATCAGCTCGCCGCCGCGGCCGACGCCGTCCGGCAGGCCGAGGCGTCGAACCCGCCGCCCGCGCTCGTCGCACTGGCCGAACGGCTGGAGCTGACCCGTTTCGAGCGCGACACCCTGTTGCTGTGTGCCGCGGTCGAACTCGACCCGCCGATCGCCGCGCTGTGTGCCGCGGCGCAAGGAAACCCGGCGATGACCTACCCGACGTTCGGGCTGGCGATGAGCCTGTTGCCCGGCGCCGCGTGGGAAGTCGTGTCGCCGCACCGCGGGCTGCGTTACTGGCGGCTGATCGAGCTCACCGGCCGCACGGCGCAGGGCGTGGTTGGCAGCCCGCTGCGGGTGGACGAGCGGATCGTCAACTATCTCAAGGGATTGAACCATCTCGACGACCGGCTGGCGCCGCTGGTCTCGCGGCTCGACCCGGCGGTGGGAACCGCGCTGCCGCCGTCGCAGCAGGCGGTCGTCGACGAGATCGGCAGGCACTGGCACGCCGCGGGGCCGAGACCGGTCGTCCAGCTCGCCGGCGCGGACGAGCAGGGCAAGCGGCTCGTCGCGGCGCACGCCGCGCTGAGCCGCGGCATGATCGTCCAGCGGCTCTCCGCGACCCTGCTGCCCACCGCGCCCACCGAACTCGACGAGCTCGCGCGCCTGTGGCAGCGGGAAGCCCAGTTGCTGCCGCTCGCACTGTATCTCGACGTCGAAGACGGCGGGGCCGTCGACGATGCCGGCCAGACCCACGCGTCGGTGACGCGGTTCCTCGGCCGGATCAGCTGTCCCACGGTTTTCGCGGCCAGGGAGAGCTGGTCGGAGCTGGGCAGGCAGTCGCTCGTGCTGGACGTCGAGCCGCCGACGCCGGCCGAGCGGGTGGTGGCCTGGCGGTCCGTACTGGGGCCGTCCGCGTCGCAGGCGGAGATCGACTCGCTCGCCGCACAGTTCGCCCTTGAAGTGCCCGCGATCCTCGACGTCGCGGCCGTCTCCGGCGGAGACGCCGCCGAGGCGTGGCGGGTGTGCCGGGCGCGTACGCGGCCGAGAATGGACTCGCTCGCCCAGCGGCTGGAGCCGAAGGTCGGCTGGGAGGACATCGTGCTGCCGCCGGACGGCCTGGCCCTGCTGCGGCGGATCGCCGAGCAGGTCCCGCAGCGCGCCAAGGTGTACGACGCCTGGGGGTTCGGCGACCGGATCACCCGGGGGCTCGGGGTCAGCGTGCTGTTCGCCGGGCCGAGCGGGGTCGGCAAGACGATGGCCGCCGAGGTGCTCGCCCGGCAGCTCCGGCTGGACCTGTACCGGATCGACCTGTCCGCGGTGGTGAGCAAGTACATCGGCGAGACCGAGAAGAACCTGCGCAGGCTGTTCGACGCGGCGGAGGGCGGCGGCGCGATCCTGCTCTTCGACGAGGCCGACGCGTTGTTCGGCAAGCGGACCGAGGTCAAGGACTCCCACGACCGCTACGCCAACATCGAGATCAACTTCCTGTTGCAGCGCATGGAGGCCTACTGCGGTCTCGCGATACTGGCCACGAACATGCGCGGCGCGCTGGACGGCGCGTTCCTGCGGCGGCTGCGGTTCATCGTCGACTTCTCCTTCCCGGGAACGGCGGAGCGCAAGGAGATCTGGCTGCGGGCCTTCCCGGAGAAGGCACCGCGCGAGGATCTCGACTTCGACCGGCTCGCGCAGCTGCAGACCTCGGGCGGGATGACCCGCAACATCGCGCTCAACGCCGCTTTCCTCGCCGCGGCAAGGGGTTCCGGCATCACCATGCCGATCGTGCTGGACGCGGCACGCGCCGAGTTCGAGAAGCTCGAACTGCCGACGCGCGCCCGGGATTTCGCATGGGAGGCGACATCGTGAAGATCCACCTGCGCATCGACCGCGTCGTGCTCGACGGCGTCGGATCGCCGTCCGACGCGCGCGCGATCCGTGAGGCGTTGCAAGCGGAACTGGCCCGGCTGGTCGCGACGGCGCCGTCCTCGACGTGGTCCGGGTCGCGGGGACAGCGACGGGTCAGCGCTCCCGAGGTACGGTCCGGCTCGCCGTCCGCGCTGGGCAAGGACATCGCCGGATCGGTGTACCGGGCGGTCGGCCACGGCTCCGGCGGAGGTGGACGGTGAGAGCACACGCCGAGACGAAGGCGGGGACCGGACAACCGGCTCGGTTCTCCGCCCGGAGATTCCCCGTCGAAGAACTCGACGACGCGCACGGGGAGCCGTTGCGCGCCGACGTGCGGGCCGTGATGGAACGACGCTTCGGCACGGATTTCAGCGGCGTCCGAGTGCACGCCGACGAGACGGTGCGCAGCCGTGAACTATCCGCGCGCGCCTTCACCGTCGGGCAGGACATCGTTTTCGCTCCGGGCAGGTTCGCGCCGCACACTCCGGCGGGTGAGCGGCTACTCGCCCACGAACTCGCGCACGTCGTGCAGCAGCGCCACGTGTCGTCCGGTGGTGCGCTCCACGGTGGCACAGCACACGAACCGGCCGAACAGCAGGCGCAGGCGGCGGCCCGTGCGGTCGGCTCCGGTGGCCCCATGCCGGTGCTGTCCGCGATGCCGGCGGGTGTCCACTGCGCACCGGAGAACGGTGACCCGGCAGGCACGGCAACTGTCCATTCCGAACTGTCCTGGTTGGACAGTGCGGCGCTGAACACGGTCGCCTCGAGCCTGATCGGGGAGAACGCCTGGCCGTTCGGCCGCGAATTCTTCCGGGGCTTCGCCGGGACACTGCTCGACCAGCCACCGGAGCGGCTCGCCGCGATCCGGGCCCGCTTCGACGAACTGGCCAGCCCGATCAGCCATTTCGAGGACAAGTGGCAGTACGCCCGCGGCTACGGGATCGGGATCGCCGAAGGTCTCTGGAACTCCCTGAAGGGCACGGTCGAGGGAATCGTCTTCCTGGTCGCGCTGCCCTACAGGATCGACCGCTACCTCGCGGAGAACCTGCCGAAGCTGGCGATGACCTACGGGCCGAGGCTCCTCAGGCTTGCTGGGGAGGGTGACGTGCTCGGGCAGCGGCTGCGGAGCGTCGGTGCGGCGCTCGCGGCTGACCCGGCGGCCTCGCTGCGGGCGCTGAGCGAGCTGTTCGACGGGCTCCTCCAAGCGGGCCTCGCCCAGGCTCGCTCGCTGGGCAGCCGCGCGGCCGGGGAATCGCTGGGCTTCCTCGAACAGCCGTGGCCGCAGCTCGGCCGTAACGTCGGCAATGTCGCCGGGACGGTTCTGTTCGAGGCGTTGATGTTCGCGGCGACCGATGCCATCGGCAACGCGGTCAAGGGCATTGGCGTACTGGCGGGCAAACTCGGCGCACGCGTGGCCGGCGCCGTCGAACGGGCGAGTGTGCTCCGCGCGCTCGCGCCCCGGCTGGCCGAAGTCGCGGAAGCCGTCGCGGGCGCGGCCGGACGGCTGCGTGCCGGGCCGCTCGCCGATGTGCTCCGGGATCTGGTCTCGTGGCTGCGCCGGATGAGCACGCCGCTGGAAGAGGCGGCACTCACTGCCGAGGCGGAGGCCGCGGCAGCGCCGGTCGTGGGCGCGGTGCCTGCGGAACTGAGTGCTGTGGAAGCGGCCAACGACAACGCGATCGCCGAGCTCGCCGCGACCGGAACCGAAGGCCCGGTCGGGGGACTGCGCGGTCCTCGCACCACCGCCTCGGCTGCCGGAGGCGGTGGACGACCTCCGACCCAGCCAAGAAGAACGGTGGGGGTAGGACGGTCGGTCGGTGGACGCGCGGGCACCACCGGAAAGCCGATCGACGTGGTCGGCCGCCGAGGTACTGGTACGGCGGGCTCGGTCGCAGAGGAAGTCGAACAGGAATTCGCCGAAGCGGGCCGGTTGGGTTCGCGCACCGAGTTGCCCGAGGGGACCCACAACATCGGCGATCGGCCGCACCTCGATCAACGAATGCTGAGCGAGCTGTCAGACGCCACGTTGCTCGCGAAGAACCTGGAGCGTGAGATCGGTGCCCGGCCTGCCGGTCATGCTGCGCACCACATCGTGCCGAAGGGGATGGCGGAGGCTCGTGAAGCTCGGGAAATCCTCAAGGGAGCCCACATCGACATCAACGACGCCGCCAACGGGATCTGGCTACCCGAGACCGAACTGGTCGTCAACCGAGATCTCGGACTCATCCACTCGAAGATCCATACGAAGAAATACATCCGGGCTATCACCGACATCCTGCGCGGGCATCCGGGGGATGTCCCGCGCGCACTGCACGAAATCCGCGAAGGCATTCAGCACGGGAAGATTCCCTTCTGAACGGAGACGATGACCATGACGACGTTTCCCGAAGCGGGAAGGTCGGTGCGGGGCGGGTTCGTGCTGCTGAACCCGGAAGACGGCACGCCGATGAACACGATCCCGTTCCAGTTCAACCCGGACACGCTGACCAGGACGCTGCAGCCGCAGGGGATCGGGAGCGAGCCGGGGGACCGGCTGGAAGCGTTGCGGCTCAAGGGACCGCCGCACGAGACCTACAAGTTCGACGCCGAGTTCGACGCCACCGAGCACCCGGAGTCCTATCCCGACGGGCTGCTGCCGGTGCTGTCCTCGCTGGAGCTGACGATCTACCCGACCAGCGTTCAACTGTCCAATGAGGACGATCTGGCCGGTAAGGGACAACTGGAGATCGCGCCCGTCGAGGCGCCGCTGCTGGTGCTGGTGCTCGGCCCCCACCGTCTCGTGCCGGTGCGGATCACCGACTTCAGCGTCACCGAGGAGGCGTTCGACACCGCGCTCAGCCCGATCAGGGCGAAGGTGAGCGTCGGCGTGCGGGTGCTGACCGTGGACGACCTCGGGTATGTCCACAAAGGAGGACGGCTCTACCTCGGTTACCAGGGCCAGAAGGAAACTCTCGCGAAGAAGGCCCAGCGGCCCATCGCCGACGTCGGCCTCACCACGATCTAGGAGACCGTCATGCTCGCCACCACCAGCCGTTACCAGGGGATCCCGACCGCCGTCCACGAAACCGCGGACGGCCGCAAGATCGTGTACCTGCGCCGTCGTATCCTCCCGCACCCCGAGGACCTCGCCCAGATCGGCGAGCACACGGTGAAACCGGGGGAGCGGCTGGACAACGTCGCCGCCAAGGAACTCGGCGACGCCGAACGGTTCTGGCAGGTCGCCGACGCCAACCGCGCGATGGACCCGGCCGCGCTGACCGTCGACCCCGGACGGAAGCTGCGGATCACCCTGGCGCCCGGCACCCCGGGCGGCAGCTTCCCGCTGGCGGTGCCCGGCAATGGCTGAGAACATGCGGCTGCTCCTGCTGATCGGCGGGATCCTGCCGGAGCGGGCGCCGCACGAGGTGATCGAGGCGCTGCAGTCGGTCTCGGTGCACACCGGTACCGGGGAACAGGGCGGGTTCCAGCTGAGCTTCGCGGTGAGCAAACGATCGGCGCTCACCACGACGCTGCTGCCGATGGGCTATTTCGACCCCGGCCGCCGCGTGGTGATCGCCACGATCATCCGGGGTGAGCAGACCGTGGTGATGGACGGGATCATCACCCGCCAGGAGGTCGGGCCCAGTGACACCCCCGGCGCTTCGACGCTGACGGTCACCGGGCTGGACATGACCGCGGTGTTCGACATGGTCCATGTCGAGTTCATCTGGCCGGAACTGCCGTACTTCGCCCAGGTCGAGCTGATCTGCCTCAAACACGCCATGTACGGGATCGCGCCGATCGCCGTCCCGTCGGTGTTCAACCCGGTCGAACCGGCCGTGCGCCGGAACGGCGTCCAGAGCGACACCGACCTCGAGTACATCAAGTATCTGGCGACGCGGGCCGGGCACGTGTTCTTCATCGAACCCGGGCCGGAGATCGGGACGAACATCGCCTACTGGGGCCCGGAGGCCCGGTTCGGGCTCATGCAGCCCGCGCTGTCGGTGAACATGGGGGCGGCGTCCAACACCGAATCGATGTCGTTCGCCTTCGACGGGCTGTCCGCCACCCAGTACTCGATCATCGAGGTGGAACCGCACACCGGCATCGGGTTCCCGATCCCGATCCCGGACGTCAGCCTGTTGCGCCCGCCGCTGGCCGCGCGGCCGGCACTCAAGCTGAAGCACCAGAAGATCGATTTCGGCGCCAACAAGAGCCTGCCCGAAGGTCTGCTGTACGGACTCGCGCACTCCGCGAAGTCGCTGGACGCGATCAGCGGACAGGGCAAGCTCGACGTCCTGCGGTACGGGCATGTGCTCAAGGCGCGGCGGCTCGTCGGCGTGCGCGGCGTCGGAGCCGCTTACGACGGACTGTATTTCGTCACCAAGGTGACGCACGAGATCAAACGCGGCGAGTACAAGCAGAGCTTCTCGCTGAGCAGGGACGGGCTGCTGCCCCTTCTGGAAGAGGTGAGCGTATGAGCGACGCTTGCGAGCGAATCGAGGATGTCATGCGCCAAAAGGGATTGAACACTGTGTCGCGGAGCGAGGCGATCGCATGAGTGAGGTCGGCAAGTTCGTCGGGAAGTTCCGCGGCTCCGTGGTGTCCAATGTGGATCCACTGCAGGAGGGCAGGCTGCTGGTCAAGGTGGACGACGTGCTGGGTGCGATCCCGGCGTTCTGGGCGAGGGCGGCGACTCCGCTGGCGGGCACGGCCAGTGGCATGTTCGTCACGCCGCAGCCGAACGCCAAGGTGTGGGTCGAGTTCGAGCAGGGTGATCCCGAACGGCCGATCTGGACCGGGTTCCTGCGCGGCGGGCCCGAGGACATGCCCGCGGAGGCACTGGCGATGACGCCGGGCGTGCCCGCGGTGGTCCTGGCGACCTCGCCGCAGAACGCGATCTCGCTCAGCGACACCCCGGGGCCCGCGCCCGGCGGCATCCTGATCCGGCACGGCGCCGCGTTCATCGCGATCAACGACACCGGAATCCAGATCTCGAACGGCCAGGGCGCGACGATCACCCTCGGCCCCGGACCGCTCGTCAACGTCAACCTCGGCGCGTTGACCGTGCTGAGCTGAGGGGGCCGTGATGCCTGGTTTCATTCTGCACCAGGGTGCGGTGCTGACCTGCCCGCACGGCGGAAAGGTGACCGTGGTGCCCGTTTCGCCGCCCCGCGTGCAGGTCACCGGGCTGCCGGTGCAGGCCGCCGCCGACCAGATGGCCGTCACCGGCTGCTCGGTGCCGATCTGCGCCACCGTGCTATGGCAGAACCTTTCGGCACGGGTCATGGTGAACGGCCAGCCGATCGCGTTGCAGGCCCCGCCGGGGCCGGGCAAGGGCGACGGCTCCTGCCTGCCACCCGCTGTGCCGCCGCTCGTGCTCACCATCCAGCCCCGCGTGATTGCGACGTGACCACCATGAACACTCCACTGTGGATAGACTTCCCGCTGCACTTCGACGCGCGCGGGCGCACCGCCGAGACGTCCTACGCCGATCATGTCCTCGACATGATCAAGCAGGTCCTGTTCACCACGCCGGGGGAGCGGGTGAACCGGCAGGACTTCGGCTGCGGGCTGCTCGACCTGGTCTTCGAGCCGAACAGCGTGGAACTCGCGGCGACCCTGCAGGCCACCACCGCCGGGGCGCTGCAGCGCTGGCTCGGTGACGTGATCACCGTGCAGCGGCTGGAGGTCACCGCCGAGGAATCGACCTTGCGGGTCGACCTGAGCTACGTGCTGGCCGAGACCGGTGAAGAACGCACCGAGGTCATCGAAGGGGGAATCCGATGACGTGCACCGAAGATCGTCGCATCACGAAAGTACGCCACGACGGGTACAACGGCATCGACACGATCAACGCCGACCAGGACCAGCTCACGGTGATCTTCTTCGGCAAGGCTCCCGAGGAGCTGAAGCCGGAGAACTTCCGGATCGAGGGCGGTCGCCGCGTCACCGGGATCCGGGTGACGAACGTGAAGATCTGCGCCGAGGACGATCCCGAGCTCGAGGACCGGGTGATCCTCACGGTCGACCGGCCGGGGGACCTGTCGGAGTATCGGCTCCGCGTCGTCGAATCCGACGGCTGCGGACAGCCGGGAACCGAGCCCTACCCCGGATTCGACCCTCGGTACGCCTGCCTCGGCTTCACCTTCGCCCGGTGCGACGACATCGACTGTGGACGGTCCTGCGACTGTCCACAGAAGACGTACGACGAGCCGGAGATCGACTACCTCGCGAAGGACTACGCGAGCTTCCGGCAGCTGCTGCTCGACCGCCTGACGCTGATCACGCCCCGCTGGACCGAGCGGCACGCCGCCGACATCGGCGTCACGCTCGTCGAACTGCTCGCCTACGAGGGTGATCGGCTCAGTTATCTCCAGGACGCCGTCGCCACCGAGGCCTATCTCGACACCGCTCGCGAGCGCGTCTCGATCCGCAGGCACACCAGGCTGGTCGACTACCCGATGCACGACGGCTGTGCCGCGCGGACGTGGGTCTGTGTCGACACCACTGAAGACGTCAAGGTGAAGACCGGGGATTTCCGGTTCGTCACGCTGCCCGACGGCGTGCTGCCCGGCCGTCCCGCACTGTCCGAAAAGGACATGGAGCAGCGGGGAATCCCGCCGCACGAGGTGTTCGAGCCGGTCGGCTCCGGCGAGGTCGTCTTCCGGCCCCGGCACTACGAGATCGACCTGTGGACGTGGGGCGACATCGGCTGCTGCCTGCCCGAAGGTGCCACGTCCGCGACGCTGGTGGACAGCGCACCCGGCAGCGAAGACCGCATCCTGTGTCTCGCACCGGGTGACGTGCTCGTGTTCGAGGAGATCGCCGGGGCGAAAACCGGCAACCCCGCCGACGCCGACCACACGCACTGCCAGGCCGTGCGCCTGACGTCGGTGTGCCGAACCCGCGACGAGCTGTACTGCAAGCCGCTGCTGGAGGTCGAGTGGGCGATCGAGGACGCATTGACGTTTCCCTTGTGCATCAACGCCAAGGGCGGCCCGAAGTGCGCCGACATCAAGGTCGGCGTGGCGCGCGGCAACGCCGTCCTCGTCGAGCACGGGAAGCGGTTCGCCGAGACTCTCGACCCGGTCGAAGGACCGCCGGCCGGTGAACCCGGCTGCCCCGATCCGGTGTGCTTCGGCTGTCCCGGCGATCCCGGCCCGGTGGCCCGGCCGGCCTATCCGCCGCTGACCCCGAAGTTCGCCCCGGCACTGGGCGAGAAGCCGGTGACGCAGAGCGTTCCGTTCCCGGCCCCGGCGGACGTCGGCCACGCGCAGGCCCGGCGGCTGGCCGGGGTGCCGGACCGGGCACGGGACCGGCTGCGCGAGATCCTGCGCGACCTGCCCCACCACGGCGGTCCGTCCACAAAGGACGTCGAGTACCTGACGACGCTGTTCGGCGCCGCGGTCCTGCACAAGCTGGACCTGACCGAACACCCTCGCCGGGCGCTGCGCACGCTGCTCGCCCGATTCGGCGAACTGCTGGCGCGTAAGCTCGAACGGCTGGACGAGCTGATCCGCCGGGCCCATTCCGGGCGCGTCCTCGGGGCGGAGGACATCGGCTGGGAGATCGGCCAGTCCTGGGGCCAGGACGAGGGCGAAAAGCTCGACCCCGCACGCCAGGCCTTCCACGGTCCCGCGATTCACGCCACCCGCACCGATCCGCGTGCCGCACTCCCGGCGATCCGGTTGACCGGCAAGACCGGCGACGTCTGGTCGCCCCGCCGGGACCTGCTCGACAGCGGGCCCGCGGACCGGCACTTCGTCGGTGAGACCGACGACGACACCGTCATGACGCTGCGCTTCGGGGACGGCCGCAACGGCGCGATTCCGGCGCCCGGAACCGTATTCGACGCGCACTACCGCGTCGGCAACGGCGTCGCGGGCAACGTCGGGCGTGGTGTGCTCAGCCGCATCGTGTTCGGCGAGCTCCACCAGGGCGGAATCCGATTGGTCCGCAATCCGCTGCCCGCGACCGGCGGCACCGAACCCGAACCGGTCGCCGAGGTGCGGCAGCGCGCGCCGCTGGAGGTCCGGCACCGGCTGCTGCGGGCGATCACCGCCGACGACTACGCGCGGCTGGCCGAGACGGTGCCGGGCATCCAGCGTGCCGCCGGGGATCTGCGCTGGACCGGTAGCTGGTACGAGGCACAGGTCGCGATCGACCCGCTGGGCGCCGAGGTGGCCCCGGACCGGCTGCTCGATCAGGTGCGCGGCGCGCTGCGCCCGTACCGGCGGATCGGCCACGACCTGTCCGTCGCCACGGCCACGCTGGTTCCGATCCACCTCGGGCTGTGCGTGGAGGTCCGGCCGGACTTCATCGCCGGGCACGTCCGCGCCGCCGTGCTGCGCGCGCTCGTCCCGGCACCGGGCGTGCCCGCGCGTCCGGCACCACTGTTCCACCCGGACAACCTCACCTTCGGCACCCCGGTGCGGGTGAGCCGGGTGGTCGCGGCGGCCGCCGCGGTGCCGGGCGTGCGCAGTGTGCGGGTCACCCGGCTGCACCGGCTCTTCGGGATGCCCGGTGACGCGCTCGAACGCGGGTTGCTCGCCATCCGGCCGCTGGAAGTGGCCCAACTCGACAACGACCGCTCCCGGCCGGAAAACGGCCGTATCGACCTGGAAGTGAGGGGTGGGCGATGAGCTGCGACTGCCAGAACGACTACGGCGGCTGCTGCGCCGGTGTCGAAGCCGTGACCCCGGTGCCGTCGTACAACCGGCCGGGACTGCCCGCGCTGTCCTACCGGGCAGGCACGCACGGCCGGTTCCGCGAGTCCATGCTGGCCCGGCTGTCGAGCAGGCGGGCGCTGGACGGCCTCGGCACGCGGGATCCCGACGATCCGGCCATCGCGCTGCTGGACTGCTGGGCGCTCGTCGGCGACGTGCTCACCTTCTACACCGAGCGCATCGCGAACGAGGGCTACCTGCGGACCGCGACCGAACAGGAATCGCTGGACCGGCTGGGCAGGCTCGTCGGCTACACACCGCGTCCCGCGCTGGGATCGACCACCTACCTCGCCTACACCCTCGACGAGGGCAAGCAGGCGGTGCTCCCGGTGGGCGCGGGCGCGAAGAGCGTGGCCGAACAGGGCGGGCTGCCGCAGACCTTCGAGACCACCGAGGAACTCGTCGCGCGCGGGGAATGGAACGCGCTCGCCGTGCGCCGCACCGATCCGCCGGACATCGTGTTCGTCCCGTCGCCGACGTCCTCGGACGTGCCGGGCGACGTCACCAAGATCCCCGGCCTGACCGTGGCCGGGACCAAGGCCCCGCTGAAGGGCGGGGACCGGCTGCTGTTCCTGTTCGGCCAGGACAAGGCCACCGGGGCCGAGGGCATCGACACCGCGGTGCGGGTGGTGAAGGAGTCCAAACCGGACTTCATCGCGGACAAGACCGCGATCACGCTCGTCACCGCGGACGCGTCCAGCCCGTTCGTCACCGCGATCGACGCGCTCAAAGCGGTGATCCGCAAGGCCGAGGGCCGCGACATCGTCAAGAACGACCCCGACGCGAAGGATGTCGACAAGTCGTTGCTGGCGCCGTTGCTCAAGTTCCTCGAACCGCCGGACCCGGCCACCCCGGCGAGGACCCCGGCGGACGTGCTCGACGGCACGTTCGATTCCTCCGACGTGCCGTCCTATTTGGACGCACTGCGGGAGCGGCGTGCGTTCGCCGAACTGCGGGAGGGCTGTGGTGTCCGGAAGTGGTTCCGGGACGACATCGAAGCCGTCCTGACCGCAGGGGACGCGCTGGTGGCGCTGGCCATCCAGCTCACCCGCCGCACCCCGGACGAACTCACCCGGCTGCGGCGGCTGGCCCGCGACGCCGTCTGCCCGCCGTGTCACTGTGGGGGAAAGGCCGAGGGGACCGCGAACGGCGGATGTTGCTGCGGAGACAACGAGGACGAGGACTGCGACCGGGCGGCCGCGCTCGTCGCGCTCACCCCGATGTTGCCCGCTCTGCGCAAAGCGCCGTCGCGCCCGCCGCGGAAGTCCCGTGATCTCGAAGTCGCGGTGGCGGACCAGTTCCGCGCCGATGCGGACGTCCACCCGAAGCTGCTGATCGCCGCGTCACCCCGGCTCGGCCCGAACCTGCATCGCGCGTGGGCGAACGAAGTCCTCACCGCGCCGCTCGCGGTGTCGGACGTGCAGGTGCTGCGCGTCAAGGCCGTCACGGCCAAGGTCGAGACGGGCGTGCTCACCCTGGACGCGGTGTACGAGGGGATCCTCCCTGGCAGCCGGATCGTCCTCGAGACCGACAGCGGGCAACCGCTGGTCGCGCTGGTGACGGAAAGCAGGCAGAGCGTCTTCGAAAAGCAGGTCGCGGCACCGACGCCGACCAACCCGAAGAACACCGTGCCCGTGCAGATCCCGGTCACCGTGCTCAAGATCACCGGGGCGACCGTCGATGCCAGCAAGAGCTACGTCGTGTGGGCGAAGGGAGAGCCGCTGACGCCGCTCGGCGAGGTCATCACCGATCCGGTCGGCGGGCACGAAATCCCGCTGGAACGGATGTACGAGGGGCTCGTTCCCGGACGCTGGCTCGTCGTCTCCGGCGAACGTGCCGACGTACCGCACACCAGCGGTGTCAAGGCGAGTGAACTCGCGATGCTCGCCGGGATCCGGCAATCCGCCGACCCGGAGAAGCGTGGCAGCTCGGCGCGGTCCGTGCTCTTCCTCGCCAACGACCTCGCCTACACCTACAAACGCGACACCGTCACGCTGTCCGCCAACGTCGTCGCCGCCACGCAGGGGGAGAGCCGCACCGAACGGCTCGGCAGCGGGAACTCCGGCCAGGCCGGGCAGACCTTCCGGCTGGCGCAGGTCAGCGAGCGCGCGCCGCTGACCTTCTCGCCGTCGGATAATCCGCTCGGGGCGGAGGATTCGCTGACCGTGCGGGTCGGCGGAGTCGCCTGGCACGACGTCGACAGCCTGATCTTCTCGGGACCGACCGCGCACGACCACACCCTGCGGATCGGCACCGACAAGACGGCGTCGGTCTCCTTCGGCGACGGCGTGCACGGCGCCCGGCTGCCGTCCGGC
Source organism: Amycolatopsis sp. NPDC059027 (assembly GCF_042739735.1). Lineage (NCBI taxonomy): Bacteria > Bacillati > Actinomycetota > Actinomycetes > Pseudonocardiales > Pseudonocardiaceae > Amycolatopsis > Amycolatopsis sp. NPDC059027. The sequence continues at coordinate 30,664 of NZ_JBHYIK010000060.1, forward strand.
ACCGAGAACGTCACCGCCGAATACCGCACCGGTGCGGGCAGCGCGGGCAACGTCGCGGCGGGCAAGATCACCCAGCCCGCCACGCAGCCCGCCGGTGTCACCGCGGTGACGAACCCAGTGCCCGCCACGGGCGGCGCGGACGGTGACGGCCCGGCCGACGCCCGGATCACCACCCCGTTGCGGATGCTCGCGCTCGACCGGCTCGTTTCGGTGCGGGACTACACCGACTTCACCCGGGCGCGGGCGGGGATCGGCAAGGCCGACGCGCGCAAGCTGAACGACGGGCGGCGGGAACTCGTGCACGTGACCATCGCCGGGATCGGCGACGTGCCGATCGACCCGTCCTCGGGGCTGTTCGGCTCGCTGGAGGCGGCGCTCGCGCGGTTCGGCGACCTCGGGGTACCGGTCGAGGTCGCGGTGCGGGACCAGGTGCTGATCGTGCTGCGCGCCGGGATCAAGGTGCTCCCGGACTATTCCTGGGATCTCGTGCAGCCTGCCGTGCTCGCGGCGGTGCGGGCCGAACTCGGTTTCGCCGCACGGGAACTGGGCCAGTCCGCCTACCTGTCCGACGTCGTCTCGGTGATCCAGGCGGTGTCCGGAGTGGACTATGTGGACGTCGATCTGTTCCACGGCATCCAGGGCGACGTCAGCCCGCTGGAGCTCGCGACGATCGTGCGGAAGCTGAACGTCGTCGACACCGCGATCGCGGCCCTGCCCGCCCGGTACGACGAGGTCGTGCTGGACTCCAAAAAGGACGGTCGGTTCGGCAGCCTCACCCACGTCGCACAGCAGCACGGCCTGACCGTCGACGAGCTGGTCGCGCTCAACCCCGGGCTGACCGGCCCCGATCTGTCCCGTGTGCGCAACCTGACCGTGTTCCGCGGGATCCGCCCCGCGCAGCTCGCCGTGCTCCCGGCAGGGGTGCCGGAAGCCCTTACCCTGCGGAGGATCCCGTGACCCGCGAACCCGACCGGCTCTACGAGCTGCTGCCCCGCTACGACCGGATCCGGGACCTCGAACAGGGCGGCCCGCTTCAGGCGCTGCTCGGGGTCGTCACCGAACAGGCCGACATCATCGACGCCGACCTTCGGCAGCTCTACGCCGACTGGTTCATCGAGACCTGCCAGGACTGGGTCACGCCCTACCTCGGTGACCTTGTCGGCTACCGGATGCTGCCCGGCGCGGACGAGGCGCTCACCGCGGACAGCGAGGCGGGCCGCCGGCTGCTGGCCGCGATCGCGTCGCGCCGGGACGTCGCGCACACCGTCCGCAACCGGCGTCGCAAGGGCACTTTGGCGTTGCTCGAAGCCCTCGCCGCCGACGTCGCGGGCTGGCCCGCCCGGGCCGTCGAATTCCGCAGGCTGCTCGGTGTCACCCAGTCGGTCCGGCTGCACGGCCGGGATCCGAGGGCGGACCGGCGGCGGTTGCACCGGGGCAGGCTCACCGATCTCCACGACGTCGACGCCTTGGACCGCCTCGACGGGCCGTTCGACTCGCTCGCGCACACCGCCGACGTCCGGCGGATCACGAGCGAGCGTTCGCCGGGGCGGTTCGACATTCCCGAAGTGGGGCTGTACCTCTGGCGGATCCGGCCGTACTCGGTCACGAAAAGCCCGGCCTACTGCGAGGACCGCGCCCGCACGCATTTCACGTTCAGCATCCTCGGAAACGACACACCGCTGATCGCGAAACCGCCCGAAGGCGGGCCGGACGTCTCACCGGCCGAGGTCGCGGGGGAGACCGACGTGCCCGTGTTCATTCGCCGCCGTGCGTTCGCCGAGCGCACCGCGAACTACTACGGCCCGGGCAAGAGCCTGTGCGTGTACCGGGACGGCGGTAAGGCGGTGCCACTGGACGAGATCGTCCCGGCGGACCTGTCCGGCTGGCGATATCGGCCGAAGCGCGGACAGGTCGCCGTCGATCCGGTGCTCGGCCGGATCGCGTTCCCCGCGCGGACCGCGCCGGACACCGGAGTCTGGGTTTCCTATCACTACGGCCTTTCCGACGACCTGGGCGGTGGCGAATACCCGCGTCCGATCGGTCCCGATCCCCGGAAGCCGTACCAGGTCGGGCCGGGCGACCGGATCATGGACGCGGTCAAGCGCTGGCGGGAGGAAAAGGCCACCGATCCCGCCAAACAGGAGGCGGTGATCGAGCTGACCGGCTCTGTCGCGTATTCGGAACAGATCGAGATCCAGCTCGACCGCGGTGACCGGCTGACCCTGCGCGCCGCGCAGGGCGCCCGGCCGGTGCTGCGGTTGCTCGACTGGTACAGCAATCGCCCCGACGCCCTGCGTGTCCTCGGGCCGGAGGACGAGGAAGAGGACGGGGGCGGGGATTGCGCGCGGCCACTGCCGAAGATCGTGTTCGACGGACTGCTGATCACCGGGCGCAGCGTGCGGGTCCAGGGCGAGGTCGGACAGGTGGTGATCCGGCATTCCACGCTGGTGCCCGGCTGGTCGCTGGACGAACGGTGCTGCCCGGAACACGAAGAGGAAGCGGGTATCGAGCTGTCGGACACTCCCGCGTGTCTTCAGGTCGAGCACAGCATCATCGGCTCGATCCTGGTCAATGTGGACGAGGTGCACGGCGAACCCAACCAGATTTGGCTCTCCGACAGCGTTCTCGACGCCACCCGGACCGATATCGCCGCGTTGTCCGCTCCGGAGGACCGGCACGCGCACGCCGTCTTCAACGCCCGGCGCAGCACGGTTTTCGGAAGGGTGTGCACACACGCCGTCGGATTGCTGGAGAACTCCATTGTGGACGGTGAGGTGCACGTCGCGCGGCGGCAGTCCGGCTGCGTCCGGTTCTGCTGGCTGCCCGGGGATTCGTGCACGCCACCGCAATTCCACTGTGTACACGGCGAACCACCGCCGTTCACCAGTACCCGGTACGGCACCCCCGGCTATGCCCAGCTCGCCCCCGGCTGCCGGGACGAGATCCGGCGCGGTGCCGAGGACGGCTCCGAACCGGGGGTGTTCCACGACCTTTTCCAGCCCCAGCGCGAAGACAACCTGAAGCTGCGCATCGCCGAATACACGCCAGCCGGCTGCGATGCCGGAATCCTGATCGTCACCTAGGAGAACGCCATGCAAGCCGACCTTTCCCGTGTCACCTTCGACGCGGCCAAGCACTTCTCCGCCGTGCTGTCCCAGCAGGGCCGGGTCCAGCTCGACGCCGACTTCAACGAGCAGGCGGCGATCCTGCTGCACCAGTTGCGCACCACGGTCGCCGACCTGATCGGCGCCGCAGGGGCACCCGCGGGCGCGGCCGGGTTCGCCATCACGCCGGTGCCCGACCCCGACGCCGACAAGGCGGTCACCGACCTGGAGGTCGGGCCCGGCCGCATGTACGTCGACGGGATCCTCGCCGAGAACGATAATGCGCTCCGGTACTGGAAGCAGCCGGACGGGTACCTCGAACCCGACGCCGACGGTGACCGGCTGCCGCAGAAGGTGCCCTACGTCGTGTACCTGCGGGTGTGGGAGAGATTGGTCACCGCGTTGCAGGACCCGGCGATCCGCGAGGTCGCGCTGGGGGATTCCGGCCCGGACACCGCCGCCCGCGCCAGGGTCGTCTGGCAGGTGGCCCGCCAGGATTTCCCGAACGTGACCTTCGAGACCGCGCCCGGGGAGTTGAAGAAGTGGCTGGACGGGCTGAACCCCCACCGCGGGCTCTTGACCGCGCGGGCGCTTCGCCCGCGTGACGTCGAGGAAAAACCGTGCGACCTGTCGCCGGAGGCCCGGTTCCGTGGCCCGGAAAACCAGCTTTATCGCGTCGAGGTCCACACCGGCGGACCCGCCTGGCGGGAGTCGAACACCAAGGGCACCTTCCTTTCCGGGGCGACGTTCAAGTGGTCACGGGAAAACGCGTCCGTGGTCTTCCCTGTCCTCTCGGTGTCCGATCAGGACATCAAGCTCGCCACCCTCGGCCGTGACGGCAAGCTGGCACTCGAAGTGGGCGACTGGGTCGAACTCGTCGACGACGCCACCGCCGCCCGTGTCGCCGACGACGTCCCCTTGACCGGCCTCGTGCGTTCCGCGCCCCCGCTGCGCCGCGTGATCGCCATCGATGCCGCGGATCGTCTGATCACTGTGGACAGTCCTTTCGGGACGGACGACTGTGGCCCCGGAACCCGCGCCGACCGGCACCCGATGTTGCGGCGCTGGGACCACACGTCGCCGGCGAACTACGGAACCCGCAAGACCGAGGTCGTCTCCGACGGCGCGCTCCCGCTCATCGAAGGCGACTGGATCGACCTCGAAGACGGCGTCCAGGTCATGTTCACGGCGCCCCCGAAACCCCCGGGCGCGGCCGACACCGACGCGGTTTCGCGCGGTACGTATCGCCGGGGAGACTACTGGCAGATCCCCGCGCGCACGATCACCGGCGACGTGGAATGGCCGGACAACCCCGACGGCAGCCCTGCCGCGCGGCTCCCTCACGGCGTCGACTACCACTACGTTCCGCTGGCGTTCATCGACGCCGCGGGCGCCGCCAAGGACCTGCGGCCGAAGTTCACGGCGGGCGCCACCCCGGTCTGGCCGCCGGCCGCAGTTCTCGCGCCGGAGCCCGCCGCCACCCCGCCCGCCACGTCCAGCCGCTCGAAGTCCCGCCCCGCCTCCCGCGAGTGACGCGCGGCGGCTGCGGGGCGCGCGGTGATGTCGCGAATGTCGCATTGGAGACGTTCAATGTCCCCCATGCGACATTCGCGACACCGCGCTCCTCGGCTGTGCCAGTACGGCGAGCGCGTTGGTGATCCGGGCGTGAGATGCCTGCTCGCTCAGCGCGCGATTCATCAGGCGCCTCGTGGTTTCCTCGTAGCGGTCCACATGGCGCGGCTCGGTGAAGTACGCGTACAGGTGGTCCTGGCAGACGCCGACTACGGGCACCTGGGCAGGGAAGTCGAACAGGGCGAACGGGCCGAGCGGGCCTGACCTCCGATCGGGCCCGGTGGGCACGACCCGCACCTCGATCCGGTCGGTTTCGATCAGCGTGAGCAGGTGGCGGAGCTGCTCTTGGAGCACTCCGGTGCCGCCGACCTGATATTCGAGCACCTCCTCCGCGAGGAGGACAGTGAGCGCGGCCGGGGGATTCCGTGCGAGCGCCGCGTCATGCCGCACCAGTCGCATCATGAGTCCCTGCGCCACTTCGTCGTCGGTCAGCAGACCGCGATCCAGGATCGCGCGGGCGTAGTCGGGGGTCTGCACAAGATCCGGAACCACCTGCGGCGCCCATACACGGATCTTCTCGGCCGTCCGCTCGTACTCGAGCAGGAGCGCGGGGTATTCGTGCGGGCCAGGCTCGGCCCAGTTCGGCTCCTTCGTGTGTCTGGCCAGCGCGACCAGACGCTGGAACTCGCCACCCGTGACCGCGAGGAATCCCAGCACGCGGTGCACGTAGTCGATGCCGGGGGTCCGCACCGCATGCTCCGCCAAGGACACTGTGGCGGGCTCGATACCTAGATTCCTGGCCATTGCGCGTAAGCCGATCCCGCGTTCTTCACGGGCCATGCGCAGGCCGAACCCCAAGGCCAACGCCGCAGGTGTCGCGCATTGCTGCCCCATTACTCTCCATTCACTGTTCGTGCCTTTGTTGCTTTCGAGATTTACGCGACGTTTTGCTGCGTGGATGCGGCACAGGGACGCGGCTGAGAGCTGGGTGGCCTGGCCATACGTCCATGTCGTGCTCGCGGCGATAGACGAGGTCGCAGTCCCAGCACATGTGCGGGGCGCCATGGTCGTCACGCCGGTTCGATCGCTCGAACTCCGCGGTGGACGAGGCACCGCACAGCATCGTGATCGCCTCGCCGGGTTCCGGCACGTGCGTCAGCCGCGCGTGATGCCATTTGCCGTCGACAACAGGGCGAATGGCGTCGGTATCGATATAGATCACCGCCGACACGGTTATCGCCCCTCCGAAGGTTTTTCGACGTGCTGAAGAATCTCGTTAGTTTGCTCAGTGTCGCTGAGTGCTGCGCCCGCAATACGGTGTTCGTTGACGTCTGCCGTCGTTATACTCGATAACGTTTATCCAGGCGGGAATCTTTCCGCATCGACATAGTTCGCCGTCTTTTGGTCGATCAGTGTATTTCCGTACGATCTCCTGAAGATCGTTCACGTGCGGTCCTTCGACTGTTGGCAGTGGCGACGATATTCGGATAAAAGGTCGACCCCTCCCGGATAACGGGACATGCGGTCCAAGGTTCTGGCGGTCTGTGAGTCCTTGCGGGCCATCTCATCCCCACTCTGCACGCGGCTTCGAGCTGCGAGGCGCGATCACGCACCGTGTTCGACAACAGGGTTCCTGGAGAGGCGTTGACATCGGCAGGTCGTCCGCTCTGCCTTCTGGTGCCTTCTGCTGACTTCTGACGTCTACGGTCGCGGAAGCCGTCTCGACCGGCTTACCCTGGCGATCAACAGCGGCGGACGGAGGTGCTCATGGGAACGGACGTTCCACGTACTCGCCTTGCCCAGCTGATGCAACAGCGACACATCACGCCTGAGGACCTGCGTGAGAAGTTTCGCCAGGTCAGCCGAGGTGACGAGCCTTCGGAACGTCAGGTCTACCGGTGGATCCAGGGTGAGCTGAAGGGGGCGCCCTATCCGCACGCGCAAGCGGTGCTGGAACGGATCTTCGGAGAGCCGGTCGCTCGTTTGCTGGGCCCGCCGTATGGGGTCGGTGCTGTGCTCCCGGTGCGACCGTCCGGTGCGAACGGGCTGCTGCGCGGCCATATGCGTGACGACTGGCAAGGCCAGCTCGTCACGATGAGCGCCGAACGGGCGCGCGACTTCTTGAACAGAGCGGAGGCGACAAACGTGGGGTCCGAAACCCTTGATCAGCTCGCAGATGACGTGCGGCAGCTCGCTATCGCCTATCAGCAACAGCCGCTGGAGAGCCTGCTGGCTGACATGAGCGCAACCCAGGACCGTGCCTTCGGTCTACTGGAGGGCCGCCAGCGGCCACTTCAATCCCGGGACCTGTACTTGCTCGCAGGGGTCGCGTCGGGGCTGATGGCGCGAGCGTCGCACGATTTAGGGGCCCCGCACGATGCCATGACTCAGGCTCGTGCGGCTTATACCTGTGCGGACAATGCCGGTCACGATGGACTCAAAGCCTGGAGTCGCGGTTTGCAGTCGCTGATTGCCTACTGGGCGGGCAGATTCTCGGAATCTGTCAGGTACGCCCGGGAAGGCACCGAGGCGTCCGTCAATAGCAGGAACACTGCGACCGTGTGGCTGGCCGCTGGGGAGGCCAGGGCTCTTGCAGCTCAGAGTCAAGTGGATCAGGCACTCACGGCGATCAATCGGGCGCAGGCCGCCCGGGACAACGTACAACCAGACGATCTTGACGAGTTCGGGGGACTGTGCACCTTCAATCGTCCTCGACAGTTGTACTATGCAGCAGAAGCGCTTGCGTGGACTGGGACGGAACAAAGCGTGCAGACTGAGCGCTTCGCACTCGAAGCTTTGGAAGCATATGAAACCGCTCAAGGTTCGGATCGTGCCTTCGGAGACGAGGCTGGCGCGCGTTGCGCGCTTGCCATGGCGAGGATCATGGACGGCCAGCTCGATGGTGCAGCGGACGCGCTGATACCGGTCCTCGAATTGCCGGTGAGCCTTCGAACGCACGGTGTCGTTACAGCCGTGCAGCACGTAAACGATGCCCTTATGCAGCTGAACTCCGATTCGCGCGCTGCGGGCGAGCTGGCTGAGTCGATTCACACGTTCGCCACTCAGCGGTTGGTCTTGTCGCAGTGACAATGAATAAGGGGGCCCTAACGCTCGAGGGGCGAATTACGCGTCTACGCGAACTTCGGACGACGGATGTCGACGACGTGGTGGCGATCATCGGCGACGACCGGGTGACGCGCTTCCTTTCCTTCGACAGTCGGGATCGGAACTATGCGGAATCCATGATCAGTGGCGTTGCGGAACGCGCTGCGGCCGAACCTCGCGCTGAGTACTACATGGCCGTCACATCGCTGGAAAGCGATGCTCTGATCGGTTTCGTCCGGATAGCTACCTCTGGTGTGCGAGCCGCCAAGCTTGGCTATGCGATCGCTGCGGAGTTCTGGGGTCGTGGCTATGCAACCGACGCCGTGCGGACGATGGTGGACTTCGCTTTTGCCCGGCTGGAACTGCACCGCATCACTGCCGCTATCGGACCGGACAACGCGGCTTCTCACGTAGTCGTGCGGAAGCTCGGTTTTGTCAAAGAGGGTGTCTTGCGAGATCACGTGTTCACCAACGGTGCGTGGCGTGACTCTGTCCTGTACTCCATCTTGGCCAGCGAATGGAGCGCCGATGGCTAGGTTCTGTGCGCGGCGGAACCTGACGGAGTTGGAGAGCTTCGCGACGTGGGTGGGTGTCGGCCGATGAGGTCAGGCGGTACCGAGTAGCGCCGGTAGTTCGGCCAGGCTGTCGATGACCCAGTCCGCGTTCTGCCGGGCTACGGGGTTGTCAGCCCAGAGATAGCCCCAAGGGCCGCGACGAAGGAGCACGGTGCGGATACCGGCGGCCTTGGCGGGGATGACGTCGTTGTCGCGGTGGTCGCCGACGTAGACGATCCGGCCGGGCTCGACGCCCGCGGTCGCGATGACTTGTTCGAAGAACGCGGGGTCCGGTTTGGCGACGCCCCATTCGGCTGAGGTCGCGATGTGGTCGACCGGCAGGTCGAGGGCTCGCAGCAGGGCGGCGGCTTTCGCGGTCTGGTTGCCCGCGACGCCGAGCCAGAGGCCACGCCGGTGGAGTTCGTTCAGGCAAGGACGGACATCGGAGTAGAGGTCGGACTCCTCGATCTGCTCGCCTCGGCCGTTCGCCTCACGGTGGGCACGTTCGGTCGCGAGGTCGAAGTCCGGCCGGAAGTACCGGAAGGTTTCGGCATTGTCGCGCCCGGCGGCGGTCACCGCGCCGAGCACCGCGGAGAACGTGTGGCGTGGGACGCCGATCCAATCCGCCCACGCGTTCCACTCCCGCGTGTCGTCCAGCAGCGTTTCGCCGACGTCGAACACCACGGCCGCTACCGTCATCCACTCTTCCCATCGCTCGTTGGTTGCCCGGTACTGAAGTCTTCCATCGAGGATGTTTGACTGAGAGCCGCCCCCGCCAACGCTCGACCGGGTCCTGCCGCTCCACTGTGGCGTCGCGAACGCTCCGTTGGCGACCGTGTACCTGTCTCTTATAAAAAAAACACAGCCCACCAGACAAAT